>JBFJKG010000047.1:0-9389 GCA_041635075.1 Solimonas sp. | reverse complement strand
CCCTCTTCACGCACCGAGCGCTCGATCTCCTGCTCGCAGGCAATGCGCGACGCATTTTCCTTGGGCAGAAAGATCATGCCGACGCCGTACTCGCCCGGCGGGGGCAGTTCCACGCCCTGCTTGGCCATGTCTTCGCGATACAGCTGATCCGGCAGCTGGATCAGCAGACCGGCGCCGTCGCCCATGAGCTTGTCGGCACCGACCGCGCCGCGGTGATGCAGGTTCTTCAGGATCAGCAGGCCCTGCTCGACGATCGAGAAACTCTTCTGGCCCTTGATATGCGCGATGAAGCCGATGCCGCAGGCATCGTGCTCATGCGCGGGGTTATAGAGACCGCGCTGCGGGCTATCTTGATTCGAGTGCGCCATGGCCCATCCTCTTTCGGGCAATACAGGACGGGCGAGCATAGTGCAGCGCAGCATCCGCTGCCAAGCAAAATAATGAGGGTCTGTCCCCAATTATCGGCGCACAGAAATGGGGCAAAAATTAATTGGGGACAGATTGCATCTGGGCAAGTGGTCGACTTGCGGCCCTTTTAGATGCTTTTGGCGGCTTTTGTCGGGCGGCCTGCGCGGCCGGGCAATAACCGGCGGGGTGTCTGCTTCTGCAGTTCGGCGAGGAATCCAGGCTCACCCACCGCCCAGCCCTTGGACACGGCGTCGGCCAGCCGCCGTTGCGTGGCTTCGGGCAGGCCTTGCTCAACGCGCTGCGTATAGGCCGCTTCGCGCGCAAATGGGGTATTTCCCAACTGCCAGTATTGCGGATGCGGCACCAGGCGCTTGTCGTGCAGCAAGCCGGCATAGTGGCGATGGCTGGACCACAGGTAGTCGGCCGCACGTGCGACCTGCCCAGCATGTACCGGACCCAGATCAAGGTAAGCCATGCAGTCGATCAGATGCGGTTCCGGTTGCAGCAGGGTGGCCTTGTAGCGCCCCTCCCACAGCGTGCCGGAGCGCAGATACCGCCGGTTGAAGTATTGAACGTATGCGCGTCCCAGTGCCTGCATCACCCTGGACAGGCTGCTTTCGGTTTCCGGGGTCAGCAGCAACTGAAAGCTGTCACTCATCAGCACATAGCCGTGCAGCGCGACCCGCTCACGCTGCACGGACTGCATCAGCTGCTCCAGCAGGTACGCGTAGTCGGCGGCATCACCACACACGGCCTGCCCGTTGTTTCCACGTTGCAGCACGTGGTGCGGGTAGCCGGGAACCGTAAGGCGGGAAAGACGGGCCATGGCGCAGCAGTGTACTGGCGTGCAGCCCCCTGATGCCTAGCGCACGCGCCGCGGATCGAACAGGCGCTCGTACTCGTCCATGGCATAGCGGTCGGTCATGCCGGCCACATAGTCGGCCACTACGCGCGCTCGACCGTCTTCCGGGTTGCGGGCCTCTTCCTTGCACGCGGCGTCAAAGAAGTCCGGCGGCAATAGGCGCGGATCCTGGAGAAAGGCCTGGAACAGCTCCCGCACGACGCGCTTGGCCTTGGTCGTCATCCGGTAAACCTGATGATGCCGATAGAGGTGCTCGCGCAGGAACCGCTTGAGTTCGTCGTTCTCGACCTGCAGCGCATCGCTGAACTCCACCAGCGGCTTTGATAGCGCCCTGACGTCGTCTATCGAGCCGACGCCACTGGCTTGCAGATTACGGCCGGTGGCGGCCAGCAGGTCGGTCACCAGTGTGTTGATGATGCGCCGCGTGGTTTCATGGCGCTGTTGCTTGGGCGTGATGTCCCCATAGCGGGCCAGGACTTCATCGTGATGCCGCCTGAACAGCGTGACGCTGCGCAGCTGATCAATCGTCAGCAGGCGCGCACGCAGCCCGTCGTCGATATCGTGATTGTTGTAGGCGATCTCGTCAGCCCGGTTGGCGAGCTGCGCCTCCAGACTGGGCTGCGTACGCCGGAGGAAGCGCTCTCCGATCTCACCCAAGGTCCGGGCGCGTGCGGCCGAGCAATGCTTGAGGATCCCTTCGCGGGTCTCGAACATCAGGTTCAGGCCGAGAAATTCGGCGTACTTGTCTTCGAGCTGCTCGACCACGCGCAGCGACTGCGCGTTGTGCTCGAACCCGCCGTAGGGCTTCATGCATTCGTCGAGTGCGTCCTGCCCGGCATGGCCGAAAGGGGTATGGCCGAGGTCATGGGCCAGGGAGACCGCCTCGCATAGCGCCTCGTTGAGCCGCAGGGCGCGCGCCATGGTGCGTGCGATTTGCGCGACCTCCACCGAGTGCGTCAGCCGCGTGCGGAACAGATCGCCCTCGTGGTTGACGAAAACCTGGGTCTTGTATTCCAGGCGACGAAAGGCGGCCGAGTGAATGATGCGGTCACGATCGCGCTGATACTCACTGCGATGACCTGATGCCGCTTCAGGCTGCCGACGTCCCCGCGAGCGGGCCTCGTCGGCGGCGTAAGGGGCCAGCTCGTGCGTCATCGTGTGCGCCTCAGCCGCCGGCAAAGTGGACGAGCGTGGCGTCCAGCTTGAGAGGGTCGAAGTCGGCGCTGACACAGGCTTCGCCGATGCGGCGCATCAGAATCAACCGCAGCTGCCCGGCAGCCACCTTCTTGTCCAGACTCATCAGCTCGCGGAAATCCTGCGCTCGCATGCCTTTGGGGGTCGCTACCGGAAGGCCGGCGCGCGCAACCAGCTCGCGGCAGCGCATCACATCGCCTTCGCTGAGCCAACCCAGCCGCTGCGAAAGATCCGCAGCCATGCACAGTCCGACGGCCACTGCCTCGCCGTGCAGCCACTCGGTGTACCCGGTCCAGGTCTCTATGGCGTGGCCGAAGGTATGGCCCAGATTCAGCCACGCCCGCGGCCCGGCACCCCCGGCGACGGTTTCGTGCTCGTCCAGCGCAACGATCTGCGCCTTGAGTTCGCAGCTGCGGCGTATGGCGTGCGCCATTGCCTCCGGTTGCTGCGCCAGCACCGCATCCAGATTCGCTTCCAGCCAGGCAAAGAAGTCGGCGTCGGCGAGCATGCCGTACTTGATCACCTCGGCAACCCCTGCCAGCAGCTCGCGCGGCGGCAGCGTCCGCAAGGTGTCGGTATCGGCCAGCACCAGGCGCGGCTGATGAAATGCACCCACCATGTTCTTGCCACGCGCGTGATTGACGCCGGTCTTGCCGCCCACCGAAGAATCAACCTGTGCCAGCAATGTCGTTGGCACCTGCACGAAGTCCACCCCGCGCTGATAGATCGCCGCACAGAAACCGGTGAGATCACCGATGACACCGCCGCCCAGGGCGATCAGCCAGCCATCGCGCGACAGGCGGGTTCTGAGCAGCCAGTCCAGCACTTGCGCGGCTGTATCCCAGGTCTTGTGTGTCTCGCCGGCGGGCAGTACCAGCACGTGCTCATCCGTCAGCTTCAGCGCTGCGCGCAACGCGGCCAGATAATGCGGCGCGACGTTCTCGTCAGTCACCAGCCGCAGGGGTCGCCCCTGGGCCTCGGCGAGCAGACTGCTCTGTGCCAGCAATCCCGGTCCGATGTGGATGGGATAGCTGCGATCACCAAGATGGACTTGCAACGTGTGCATGGACGGCCAGGGTCTGAAAGACAGCGGGCTGCCGCCCGCACAAGAACCGCGGCATCGTATCAGAAGCGGGTTGCGGGTCGATCCAGATACTCTTCGATATCGCGAACCAGCAACTTGGCATTGCGCCCATCGGTCAGCAGCACGAGGTCGGCGATTTCGCGATAGAGCGGGTCGCGCATCGCGAACAACCGCGCCAGAACCTCGCGACGATCGGTCGCGTTCTGCAACAGCGGGCGATTGTCAGCACGCGCAGTGCGCGCCACTTGCTGCTCGATGCTGGCATGCAGATAGACCACCATGCCGCGCGAAGACAGTGCCTGCCGGTTCTCCGGGTCGAGTACAGCGCCCCCGCCGGTCGCCAGCACCAGCTGATTGCGCGCCGAGAGTTCGGCAATCATCGCCTTCTCACGCCGCCGGAAACCGTCCTCACCTTCCTTCTCGAATATGTAGGCGACGTCGACGCCCGTCCGGGCTTCGATTTCCTGATCGCTGTCGACAAAATCCAGACCGCGCGCCTCCGCCAGACGGCGTCCGACCGTCGTCTTGCCGGCCCCCATCGGGCCGACCAGAAAGATATTGGAGGGTGCTGCCATAGGCTGCGGACCGGATCTGCGCCGCTGCCCGCGGGCGACACGGCGACGCTGCAAAAAGTCGGGGGCCTAACGGCCCCCGACAAGCAAGACTTACTTGACCGACAGCCCTTCCTGCAGGACCCGCGGCGTGACGAAAATCAGCAGTTCGCGCTTGTTGTCTGAGCGGCTGCTGTTGCGAAACAGCGCGCCGAGCAGCGGAATGTCGCCGAGCAATGGCACCTTGCCGGCCGCGTGACGGTTTTCCTGCTGGAACACGCCGCCGAGCACCACGGTCTCGCCGCTGCGGATCAGCACCTGGGTATCCAGTCGTCGCGTGTCGATGGCAGGCGCAGAGCCCAAGCCGGTGGATACGTCCTCGCCTTGGCTGTCGTTGGTAACGGCCAGATCCATGACGACGCGATCATCCGGTGTGATCTGCGGGGTGACGATCAGCGACAGCACGGCCTTCTTGAATGAGGTCGTCGCACCGGTATTGCCGCTGCTGGTCTGATACGGAATCTCGCGGCCCTGCTCGATCGTCGCCTGCTTGCCGTTGGCGGTGACGATGCGGGGAGTCGAGATCACTTCGCCGCGACCTTCGCTCTGTAGCGCGCTGAGTTCCAGATCCAGCAGGAAGTTGGCGCCCAGGATTGTCCAGCCGATGCTGCCGGCCGGCGCCGACTGCGTCGGCAAGTTCACCAGGTAGGAATCGTTCAACGACGGGATATTGCCGTTGATCACATCGCGCGAGCCTTCGTTGCTGCCGGACTGGCCGATCTGCGTGTTGCCGGAAGTGCCTATCGTGCTGGCGCCGAAGCGAGTGCCGATCTCGCGGGCAAAGTCTTCATTGGCGATGACGATGCGCGACTCGATCAGCACCTGACGCACGGGAATGTCCAGACGTGCCACCAGATCGCGCATTTCACCGATCTTCTCGCGGGTCTCCAGCACCAGCAGGGTGTTGGTACGGTCGTCGACGCTGATGCGGCCACGCTCGCTCAGCATCGAGGTGTTTTCCGAGGCCAGCAATGCGCGAATGTCGGCAGCGCGCGCGTAGTTCACCTGGATGATCTCCGAGCGCAGCGGTGACAGTTCCTTCTTCTGCTTCTCGGCTTCCAGCTCTGCCTTCTCGCGATTGGCGAGCTCTGCAATTGGCGCCACCAGCATCACGTTACCCTGCTGGCGCATGCCCAAGCCCTTGGTCTTGAGAATGATGTCCAGCGCCTGATCCCATGGCACGTTCTGCAGGCGCATCGCGACCTGTCCGTTCACCGAATCGCTGATCACCATGTTGGTGCCGGCGACGTCAGCGATGATCTGCAGCAGTGATCGGATCTCGACATTCTGGAACGATAGCGAAATCCGCTCGCCCGTGAACTCGGGTGCATTGCGAGCCTTTTCAGCCTCCTTCTCAACTGTCATCGGCTGCAGCTCGATCGTGAACTGATCGCCCGCCTGATAGGCCGCCTGCTCGAAATCTGCGCCCGCAACCGGCGTGATGATGACCTGACTGTTGATGCCGTCACGTCGGATATCGACGAACTTCACCGGCGTCGCGAAATCCAGCACATCGAGCCGACGCTCCAGATTCTGCGGCAGCGACGTGCTCTTGAAGGTGGCGACGATCTTGCCGCCTTCCTCACGCACATCAACCACGGTGCGCGGGTCGGTCAGACGCACCACGACCCGGCCCTCGCCTTTCTCGCCACGGCGGAAATCCAGATTGCGAATGCCGCTACCTGGAACGCTGTCCGGCACGGGCGCCAGGGTGGCCGGACGCTGCGACGACATTGCGGTGGCCACGTTGTCCAGCTGCAGGAACACCTTCGCGCCTTCAACGCGGACGTTGTACGGGGCCGTCTGTGCCAGCTCGACCACGACGCGAGTGCGGCCACGCGCCTCTACCGCGGTTACCGCGCGAACGTTGCCTACATTGATCTTGCGGAACCGTTGCGCGAGGGCAACTCCGGTGTCGGCAAGGTCGAGCGACAGGCGGGCCGGCTTGTCGATAGTGAACACGGCGGGCTCGGGCGCCGGCGCCGAGAGCGTCAGCGTCATCATGACGCGGTCGCCATCCAACGCGACGAAGTCGATGTCCTGGAGGGTGCGGGCAGGACCCTGAGCCAGCGCTCCGCAGGCAACGCACATCAGCAAAAGCCCCAGTTTGAGCTTGTGGCCGACGACAAAGATGGACTTGTACATTGTGTTCACTCCCGGGTCCTTATTGGGCGAGCGCGAGGCTGGCTGGCCGCTGTACCCAGCCACCGAAACCATCCGGTACCAGTTCCAGCAGGCTGACTTCAGTTTCGGAGATCCCTACGATCTCGCCGTAGTTCTGGCCCATGTAGTTTTTAATCGTAACGCGATGGACAACATTGTCCGGTGCTTTGACCAGCGCAAAAGCACCGGCCGGAGTGTTGATAGTGCCGACCATCCGCAGAGCATCCAGCGGATACTCTTCCAGCGGTTCGCGGTTGCGATTCATGTTGGGCCGCGGACCCTGCGTGTTCTCCGAGCGCTGTTCAACCTGAGTGAACGGATCACGCCGGTCGCCGGACTCAAAGGCGAACGCCTCGTACTGTTTCAACTGAGGAATGGGCGCGATCGCCGACGACTTTCTCGCCTTGACTTCGGCAACATAGGTCTCGAGGTCCGACATGTCGTTGCCGCACGCCGTCAGCAAGGACGCCGTCACCAGTGCTATAGCCGCGTAGGAAAGTCTCATTAGCGCTTACCTTTCTTCGGCTTGCCCTTCTTGGCGGGCAGCTCGTCATCATCGAGGTAACGGTAGGTCTTCGCGGTTGCGCTCATCCGCAGTTCAGTTGCCTGATCGCCCTTGCCGCGAGATTTTCCTGCAGGGCGAATATCGACGTCGCTGATCGTCACGATGCGTGGCAGCGCGGCGACGCCACTGACGAAGGCGCCCATCTCGTGATAGCTGCCGGTGACGATGATGCGATTGGGAATCTCGGCGTAGAAGTCCTTCGGAATTTCGCCTCGCGGCTGGAACAGCTGCTCTTCCAGGCTGCTTGCCACGCGGGTCTGGGAGATGTCGTTCAGCAGGTTGGCCACTTCGGCCTTGCTGGGCAGTTGCCTCAGCATGGCTCCAAATGATCGCTCCATCTCCGCCAGCTGCTCGCGATAGGCGTCCAGCGACGCCACCTTCTTCTGCTTGCGCTCCAGCTCATCGCGCAGGCCAGGCTCTTCCGCCTTGACCAACTGCAGATCTTCGTAGACGGGCTTGACCAGTACATAGCTGCCGCCGATCACGACAAGGATGGCCGCCACAATGACGGCCCCAGTGCGCACCCACGGTGGCCAGCCACCGGGGTTCTGCATGTCCAGCGTGTTGAGCTGCTGGATCGCGTCCTGAATGTTCATTCTTCGGACTCCAACGCTGCTGCATCAGCCTGGGCTTCAGCATCCTCGGCCACGGTGAACGCCGGCTTGGTCAGCACCTTCACCTGCAACTGGAACGTGGATTTCCGCGTTCGGTCCTTTTCGTTGCTCTTGATGATGATCAGGCGCGGGCCGGTAAACCAGGGCGATGCGTCCAGGTTCTTCATGTAGGTCGAAATGCGGCCGTTGGACTCGGCGACTCCGTCCAGCGTCACTTTTGAACCCTGCTGCTTCAGCGCGGTGATCTTCACGCCATCCGGCAGGGTGTTGATGATCTCGTCAAAGAAATGCACCGTTGCCGAACGGCTGGCCTGCAGTTCCTCGATCACGCGCATGCGCGCCAGCAGATTGTTGCGGACGCGTTCCAGCTCCTGGATCTCGGTGATCTTCCGATCCATTTCCTTGATTTCCTTTCTCAGGAATTCATTGCGCGCAACCTGGTAGTCGTAAGCCCCGACCATGGTCATGTACGCCAATCCGACGATGGCGGCCGCGAAGGCGACGCCGATCCCCATCGCGGTGGCGAACTCCTTCTTGCGCCGCTCGCGGCGCTCCTTGCGCCAGTCGAGCAGATTGACATGAGAGGTCATTTCTTCACCTCGTCAAAGGCCCGGTAAGCCAGGCCGCAGGCAATCAGCAGCGAAGATTCGTCTCGCGCCAGATTCGCCGGCTTGGCCTTGGAGGACACGCTCATGCCCGCGAACGGCTTGGCCACGACCGTCGGCACCTGCAGGCGCTCCTGGATGCTCTGGTCGACGCCGGGAATATGAGCGCAACCGCCGGCCAGAATGATCTGGTCGATATTGTTGTACTGGGTCGCCGCGGAAAAGAAGAACTGCAGCGAACGGTCAATCTGCTGCGCCATGTCCGCGAGGAAGTGCGCCAGCACCTCGGTCTTGTAGTCCTCCGCGAGGCTGCCATCGCGCTTGGCCTTGGCTGCCTCTTCGAGGGTCATGCCGTAATGGCGCATGATTTCCTCGGTCAGCTGACGACCGCCGAAAGACTGATCGCGGGTGTAGATGGTTTTGAGATCGTGCAGGATCAGCACAGAGGTGGTGTTGGCTCCCATGTCCACCAGCGCGATCGTCTTGCCCTTGCCCTTGTCGGGCATCTGGTGTTCAAGAAACTGGGTTGCGTTCTCAAGCGCATAGGCCTCGACGTCAACCACCTTGGGAGTCAGGCCTGCCAGCTCCAGCGCCGCGCAGCGCTGTTCCACCTGCTCCTTGCGACAGGCCGCGAGCAGCACCTCCACCATCTCGCCATTCTTGCCGCTCGAGCCAACCACCTCGAAGTCGATATTGACTTCGTCAATCGGGTAGGGAATGTACTGATCGGCCTCGGCCTTGATCTGCTCTTCCATGTCGTCTTCAGAGAGCATGGCGGGCATTTCGATCATTTTCGAGATCACTGAAGCGCCGGCGACAGCCACAGCGACATGGCGGGTGCGGGTGCCGGACTTGACCACCGCGCGGCCGACCGCCTCGCTGACCAGCTTCGGGTCATTGATCTGTTTGTCGGTCACCGCGTTGGGCGGCAGCGGTTCAACGGCATAGGCCTCGACGTGGAATCGAGTGCCTTTCCGCGACAGTTCCAACAACTTGACCGAACTGGAACTAATATCCAGACCGATCAGGTGCGGACTCCCTCCGCCGAACAGCGACTGCATGCTGGCCATAAAGCCTCGTCCCGCTTGCGTTGACATTCCCCCGCGGGATTGGAAAGACTCCACCCGCATCGAGCCGTACTATAGCGCAAACCTTCTACTACGCAACTAGAAGTTCCACCGGCAACTGCCTGATCGCGCTGTAAACATTTCTAGTTCGGTTTCCATACCAAGAGCTCTTGTAGCCGGGGTAACAGCATGAAGCGTGTGGTTCAGTGGCTACTT
>JBFJKG010000046.1:0-9430 GCA_041635075.1 Solimonas sp. | reverse complement strand
GAAAGCAGTGTCTATATCGCGGGCACCAAGATTTTTGATCTCGACTCTGGCAGCGGCTCACTTCCCCTGGCCATCAATCTGGGACTCGGCGATGGTCGCTTCAATGACCCGGGCGACAGCGGCGCCAATGTATTTGGCGGCATCGCGATCATGCCGCACGAACAGGTCTCACTGATTGCCGATTACGCCGGCACGGGCTTGAATCTGGGCGCATCGTTTGTGCCGGTGCGGACTGTGCCGCTCATCATCTCGCTGGGCTTTGTCAACGTCACCGAACGCAACAACCGGGACGCTGAGTTTGCTGGCGGCATCGGCTACAGCCACAGCTTCTGATGCCACGGCCACTATCTAACGAGGATCACGCAATGCTCAAAACTACTTTTGCCATCGCTGCCATCGGCTTTGCATCGATCGCCTCGGCGGGCACCTTGGTTGCACCCGGCCCCGCCAGCAGTGTCACCGGTGCAATCGTCGCGCTGCCGGGCGTTTCCAGGGCTATCGCTGAAGTCAGCGGCGATATGTCAGGCCCGATCGTTCTGCCGAACGCCTTGAACCCCACGCAGATCCAGAACATCGCGACTGCGTATAACGTCCCTTATGAACAGGGCACACCGCTGACGCTGCGCAAGGTGCGTATCCGCTTGGCCAGCGGTGAAGAAATTGAAGTCAATCTGACCATTGACGCGGCTGGGCAGGCCACGCTGACGCGAGCCTGATGGGAATATACGCAGGGATGTAAGTCGTCCGCCGTACTTGAGCCCCGCAGCGTGACTGACGCTGCGGGGCTTTTCATTGCCCGCTGCACGGGAGGCACGAGACCGAAAAGCAGGCCGGCACGGCGGCCACATGAAGGGGGATCAACGCCCCGTAACGCGCTACAGCGTGCCCGCGATTACCAGATCGGCACTTCCTTGAGCGGTCGCTTCGCAAACGCCAGTTGCGCCAGGGCGCGTGAACCGACAATGGCGGTGAACTGCGAGCTGATGATGCCGATGGTCAGCGTAATCGCAAACCCCTTGATGGGACCTTCGCCCAGCGCAAACAGCACGATGGTGGCGACCAGACTGGTGAAGTTGGCGTCAGCGATCGTCAGGAACGCGCGATCATAGCCCGCCTCGATGGCGGCATGGGGCTTGGCACCGCCACGCAGCTCTTCGCGGATGCGCTCGTAGATCAACACGTTGGCATCCACCGCGATACCCATGTGCAACACGATACCGACGATGCCCGGCATGGTCAGCGTGGCTTGCAGCACGGACAGCACCGCGACCACCAGCACCAGGTTCAGCAGCAACGCCGAAATCGCGAACAGCCCGAACACGCGGTAGTAGAACGCCATGAACAGGATGACCAGACCCAGACCCAGCATCGCAGCCTGGAATCCCTGGCGAATATTGTCGGCGCCCAGCGACGGCCCTACGGTGCGCTCTTCAACAATCTCCACCGGTGCAGCCAATGCGCCGGCCTTCAGCAGCAGCGCCAGATCATGTGCCTCCTTGCTGGCAAGACCTGTCGTCTGAAACCGCTTGCCGAACACGCCGCGTATGCTGGCAATCGAGATCACTTCCTCGATCTGACGATGCTCGCGGATGGGCTCGCCCTTCGCGTTGTAATTAGTGATGACTTCGCGCTCTTTGAACAGCACGGCCATCGGCTTGTTGATGTTCTTCTCGGTGAACGCAAACATGCGCTTGGCACCGGAACCATCCAGTGTGACGCTTACCGCCGGGCCACCGTTCTCATCAACGGTTGCCGACGCGTCGACCAGGTTGTCGCCACCTGCAATGACCTCACGCTTCAGCAGCACCGGCCGACGGTCCGCCCGCGTATAGAACAACTCGGTGCCCGGCGGCACTATGCCGGTTGCAGCCGCGCTGGCGGCGTCCGCTTCGTCAACCGCGCGATACTCCAGCGTCGCGGTGGCGCCGAGCAAATCCTTGACCCGGGTCGTATCCTGCACGCCGGGTAGCTGCACGACGATACGGTTGGCGCCCTGCCGTTGCACCAGCGGCTCGGCGACACCCAACTGGTTGACCCGGTTCCGCAACGTCGTCAGGTTCTGCTGCACGGCGAAATCGACAATGCGCTTGGTCTCAGCTTCAGACAAGCGGACCTCGAGCACCAGCGGCGCATCAGCCGGGGACGACAGCTGATACTCCGGATACTCTCCGGCAATCACCTTGCGCGCTGCCTGCAGCCGCTCAAGGTCTGCAAACTCAAGGACACCGGCACCCGGAATCTGGCGACGCCCGGTATAGCGGACGCCTTCCTTGCGCAGTAGCGCCGGCACTTCCGTCACGATGCGATCCACCGCCTTCTGCCGCACCTCGTCCAGGTCCACTTCGAGCAGGAAGTGGACGCCACCACGCAGGTCCAGGCCCAAGTTCATCGGCTTGGCGCCAATCGCGCGCAGCCAGTCAGGGGTCTTGCTCGCAAGGTTCAATGCGACGACATATCCACGCCCCAGTTCACGCTTGAGGCTGTCCGCTGCCTTGAGCTGGCTGGAAGTGCTGTCCAGCCGCACGATCCATTGTGCGTCTTCGACACCGCTGGAAATCGGCGTGATTCCTGCCGCGGTGAGAATTCGCTGCACCTCATCACCGAAGCTTGCAGACAACGGATCACCGCTGTCCCGTGAAATCTGCACCGAGGGGTTGTCGCCATACAGATTGGGCGCGGCGTACAGAAAGCCGAGCACCACGGCGAGAATCAGGGCGACATACTTCCAGCTGGCGTAAGGTTTCATCGTTCAGGGCAACGCAGGCAGGGCGGCAAATGAGCCGCCGGCACGAATGGGCTTAGAGACTTTTCAGCGTGCCCTTGGGCAGTACGCTACTGATCGCCTGCTTCTGCACCTTGATATTGACGTTGTCGGCAACCTCGACGGTTACATAGGCCTCGCCGATATGGGCCACCTTGCCCGCCAGGCCGCCGCTGGTTACCACCTCATCCCCTTTGGCGATCTGCGCGAGCATGTCACGGTGTTCGCGAGAGCGCTTCATCTGCGGACGGATCAGCATGAAGTAGAACAACGGAATCATCACCAGCAGGGGCCACATGGCGCCAAGGAAACTGGTGGGCTGCGCCGCTTGCTGTGCAAAGGCGGGACTGATCAGAAAATCCAGCACGTGAAACTCCTGCTTGAGGATGCGGAAAGGTCGCCGATTATGCCAAAAGGCTGCTACAGCCGTCAGGCAGCCTCATTGCCGACCGATGCCTTGATACTGGAAACCCTCGCGCTGCATCTGCGCCGGCTCGTACAGATTGCGCCCGTCGAAGATCACCGGCGCCTTGAGCTGAGCCTTGACGGCAGCAAAATCAGGGCTGCGAAACACCGCCCATTCGGTGACGATACTCAGCGCGTCCGCCCCGGTGCAGGCATCTTCCGGAGACTGCGCCAGATACAGATCCTTCTGGCCACCATAGATGCCTCGCGTTACGTCCATGGCCACCGGATCGTAGGCGCGAACCCGTCCGCCCTCGGCCCAGATGGCTTCCATCAGCACCCGACTCGGCGCTTCGCGCATGTCATCCGTGTTCGGCTTGAATGCCAAACCCCAGATCGCGATGGTCTTGCCCTGCAACGAGCCGAAGTGTGCCTTCAGGCGTCGGAATAAGAGCGTCTTCTGGCGGTCATTCACATCTTCCACAGCCTGCAGCACCTGCATGCCCTGACCATGCTCGGCGCCGGTGCGAACCAGGGCCTTCACGTCCTTGGGGAAACAGGATCCACCGTAGCCGCAGCCTGCGTATAGAAACTGCCTGCCGATGCGCGGGTCTGAACCCATGCCGCGGCGCACCTCGTCAATGTCCGCACCGACCTGCTCCGCGAGCAACGCAAGCTCGTTCATGAAGCTGATCCGCGTCGCCAGCATCGCGTTGGCCGCGTACTTGGTCAGTTCCGCCGACTGCACGTCCATGACCATCAGACGATCATGGTTGCGGTTGTATGGCGCGTACAGCACCTTCATCAGCTCCAGTGCGCGCGCGCTGTCAGTACCCAGAATGATCCGGTCCGGCCGCATGAAGTCTTCTACCGCCGCGCCCTCCTTCAGAAATTCCGGGTTGGACAGCACGTCGAAGTCGATCTCGGTGCCCCGTTGCTTCAGCGTCGCCCGTAGCGTCTCGCGCACCTTGCGTGCAGTCCCGACCGGCACGGTGGACTTGGTGCAGACCGCCTTGTAGTCGGTCATATGCTCACCAACGGTGCGGGCCACCGCGAGCACGTATTGAAGATCAGCCGAACCGTCTTCCTGCGGTGGCGTGCCAACCGCGATAAAAATGATCTGCCCGTGCTTCACGGCAACCGAGGCGTCGGTCGTAAAGCGCAACCGGCCCGCTTCGGTATTGCGCGTGAGCAACAGATCGATCCCGGGCTCAAAAAAGGGGCAATGGCCGCTTTCCAGCAGCTTGATCTTGGCCGCATCCACATCGACGCAGACCACATGATTTCCGGAGTCCGCCAGACAGGCCGCAGTGACCAGCCCCACGTAACCGGAACCGAATACGGTGATTTTCATGATTGTGTAGATTTCGGAATCAGAAACAGCACCAGCAAGGGAACTTCGCGCAGGCCGTGCCGCGCTAAAGCACGAGCGCGTAGTCTAGCAATCCGCATCCGCGCCGATATGCGGGGCGTACCCGAATAGGTTCGGGGCCGATGAGCGCTGTGCTAGCCTTACGCCCCCCTAAAATCAACCTCTCGGAACCGTTACATGGCCAGCTATAGCGCGCCCCTGCGCGAGATCAACTTTGCCCTCAACGACGTCCTCAAGGTCGGCCGCCTGAATGCGCTGCCCGCTTTTGCCGACGCGACGCCGGAAACCCTCTCCGGACTGATTGAGGAGGCAGCCAAGCTGATCCAGGACAAGCTGGCTCCGCTCAACGCCAGTTCCGACGCCCAAGGCTGCGTTTACAAGGACGGCAGTGTGACCGTGCCCGACGGCTACGTTGATTTCTTCAAGCAGTACGCAGAAGCCGGCTGGTTGGGCATCTCGCAGGACCCGGAGTTTGGCGGTGCGGGCCTGCCGTACACGCTGTCAAAGGTTATCGAGGAAATGCTGTGCTCGGCGAATATCGCCTTCGCTCTGTATCCGGGCCTGACCCAGGGCTGCTTTGAAGCCATTCAGGCCAGCGGCACAGCCGAGCAGAAGGCGCTGTACCTGCCCAAACTGGCGTCGGGCGAATGGACCGGAACCATGTGCATCACCGAGCCGCAGGCGGGCTCCGATCTCGCCGCTGTCAAGACCAAGGCCACGGCCAACGGCGACGGCTCCTACTCCATTGACGGTGGCAAGATCTTCATTACCTCCGGCGAGCATGACATGGCGGACAATATCGTCCACTTCGTGCTCGCGCGGCTGCCCGACTCGCCAGCCGGCATCAAGGGCCTGTCAACCTTCGTCGTGCCAAAGTTTCTGGTCAATGCCGATGGCTCGGTGGGCGCGCGCAACGGTGTGCGCTGTCAGGCAATCGAACACAAGATGGGCATTAACGGCTCGGCGACCTGCGTCATGCAGTTCGATAGCGCCAAGGGCTGGATGGTCGGCGCACCGAACACCGGCATCCAGAACATGTTCGTGATGATGAATCTCGCGCGCATCATGGTCGGCTATCAAGGTCTGGGCCAGTGCGAGCTGGCTACGCAGAACGCGGTGCGTTACGCCCTGGACCGCCGCCAGGGCAAAGCCTTCAACGGCGGCGCCGAGATCGTTCACCACCCTGACGTGCGCCGCATGCTGTTGATGATGAAGGCGGTGACCGAGGGCGCGCGCATTCTCGCCTACGAGACCGCGATGTACGTCGATCTCGCGCACCATCTGCCGGACGGCCCGGAACGCGAAGCGGCGCAGGACTGGGTGGACCTCAACACGCCGCTGGTCAAGGCCTACTGCACGGACATGGCGGTGGAGCTGGGTTCCGAGATCATCCAGGTCTATGGCGGCCATGGCTTCATCAAGGAGCACGGCGTCGAACAGATCGTGCGCGACTCCAAGATTCTGTGCCTGTATGAAGGCACCAATGGCATTCAGGCAATGGACCTGGTGCGCCGCAAGCTGATGCTGCATGGGGGCCGCCTGCCCAAGCGCTTCTTCGAAGCCGTCCGTCAGGACCTCCACGACGGCCCTGAGTCGCTGATCACCCCGCTCAAGGTAGCGCTCGATGCGCTGGAGCAGACCACGGCTTGGGTACAGCAAAGCTACAAGACCTCACCCGATGATGCGGCCTTCGGTTGCGTCGACTATCAGCGCGCCTTTGCCCTCACCTATCTGGGCTGGAACTGGCTGCGTATCGTGCGCGCACTGGAATCCTCGGATCTCGATGCCAACGCGCGTCAGATGAAGCTCGCCACTGCTGAGTATTTCGCAACGCGAATGCTGTCGCAGGTTCCCGCAAAGCTGGACAATGTTCGGCAGACAGCGGCACCGCTGATGGCGTTGAGTGCCGCACACTTCTGAGAAATGCGCGCCTGCGCATTTTGCGAATCCAAGGAGAAGCCCCATGAGCACCGTATACGACTTTGAAGCCAAGACCATCGATGGCAGCACACAGAAGCTGGACAGCTACAAAGGCAAGGTGCTGTTGATCGTCAACGTCGCCAGCAAGTGCGGCTTCACGCCCCAGTACAAAGGCCTGGAAACCCTGTGGCGCAAGTACCAGGACAAGGGGCTGGTGATTCTGGGTTTTCCCTGTGATCAGTTTGGCCATCAGGAGCCCGGCGACGAGAACGAAATCAAGAACTTCTGCTCGCTGAACTACGAGGTCAGCTTCCCGATGTACGCCAAGATCGATGTCAACGGCGCACAAGCCCACCCGCTATATCAGCATCTCAAGTCCAGCGCGCCGGGGCTGCTGGGCACCGAAGGCATCAAGTGGAATTTCACCAAGTTCCTGGTCGGCAAAGACGGCAAGGTGGTCGAGCGCTACGGCTCGGTCGACACCCCTGAGAAGATTGAGGCGGACATCGTCAAGTTGCTCTGAGGACCCGCCCGCACCGCATACCGAGCCGGCGCCTCATGACGCCGGCTTTTTTGTGCCCGACTCGCCTGGTGCCGATGAGATCACGGCCACGCCGCCGGCTGGGGCTCAGCCGCCATTCGGGACAATACTCACCGCATCATTGATTTTTCTTAACAATAACAACTATTAGCTTAAAATAGCATGATTATATTGTGTTTTTAATGGGCCGCCATGAAACACAAACATCCAGACTTAGACCATTTTTGTGATCAAACACAGTCACTTTTCCCCCTGGATGTCGCACTGCAACATGATGTGCCTCGATCATGTTAAACTAGCGGCTTCCCCGCCCGTCGGCTGATGTCGGCGCGCTCCGCTTTCAGACATAGGGAGAACGCGCATGCTGCTTGCCACCGATCTCGATGGCACTTTCCTCGCTGGTTCTGCGGCTGATCGCCTGCAACTCTACCGGCTGATCAATACTCACCCCGATATTCAACTGGCCTACGTCACCGGCCGCGGCCTGGAGTCGGTGTTGCCGCTGTTGTCGGACCCGACGCTGCCGCTGCCGGACTACGTCATTTGCGATGTCGGCTCGACCGTGGTCCATGGCGAAACTCAGCAGCCGCTGCAGCCGTTGCAGAATCAGATTGCTGCGCGCTGGCCGGGTGAGGCCGCCGTCATGGAAGCGCTGGCAGGCATACCGGGACTGGTGCGTCAGGACGTTCCACAGGATCGGCGCTGCTCGTTCTTTGGTCCCGCCAATCTGATGACCGAAGAGCTGCACGCACGCGTCGCCAAACTGGACTGCGAACTGCTGCATTCCGCCGGCCGCTATCTCGATGTCCTGCCCAAGGGCGTCAACAAGGGCAGCACACTGCGCGGCCTGATCGAGCAACTGGGCATCGACGAAGACGACGTACTGGTCGCAGGTGACTCGCTGAACGACCTGTCCATGTACGACGCCGGCTTCAAAGGGGTCTGTGTTGGCGCCTCTGAATCCGGCCTGCTGGCGGCCACCGACAAGCGCGCGAAAGTGCTGCATGCGGAGCGCCCGGGCTGTGGCGGCATCATCGAGGCCATTCATCATTTCGGCTTTCTTGGCGATCAGGGCGTCCAGCATCACGCCGTGTCCCCCGCCGAACCCGGCAACGCCGACCTGCTGATCGTCTATCACCGCCTGCCGTATGACGAGGCGCTGGAGAACGGCCAGATCAAGCGCAGCCGCCCTGCCTCACCCAACGGCATCATTCCGACCCTGCTGAGCTTCTTTGCAGACGGGCGTCATGGCGCCTGGATAGCCTGGTCAGCCCACGACACGCGCAAGGGCAATTTTGACGAGTACACGCAGGTCGACGGCGAGCGCTACCCAAACCTGACCGTGGCGCGCGTACCGCTGACCAAAAGCGATATCGACATTTTCTACAAGAGCTTCTCCAAGGAAGCTTTCTGGCCAACGCTGCACACCTTCTGGGAACGCGCGCGCTTCCGCGAGGATCACTGGAAGGTGTTCGTCAAGGTCAATCGCGCATTCGCCGAACGCATTGCGCGCGAAGCGGCCACCGGTGCCACGGTATGGCTGCACGACTACAACCTGTGGATGGTGCCGGCGGCGTTGCGCGAGCTGCGCCCGGACCTGAAGATCGCCTTCTTCCATCACACGCACTTCCCTTCTGCGGATGTCTTTAACGTCATTCCCTGGCGACGCGCCATCGTCGCCAGTCTGCTGCAGTGCGACTATGTCGGCTTCCACATTCCGCGGCAGGTCGAGAATTTCATTGACGTGGCGCGCGGCACGCTGCCGGTCGAGACCGTCGAGGAGATAGGCGCGGCACCCCGCTTTCTGACCTACGGCTGCAGTGTCGGCCTCGATCGCTACACGGTATGCATCGATACCGGTCAGCGGCGCGTACGCCTGGGGGCTCACCCCGTGGGCTTGGACATGGAACGCGTGAAGTCGCTGCTGGAGCGTGACGACGTCAAGCAGCAGATGGCGGATTTGCGCAAGCAACTGGCCGGCACGCGAGTGCTGCTGTCGGTGGAACGCCTCGACTACACCAAGGGCATTGTCGAACGTCTGCTGGCATTCGAGCGCATGCTCGACACCTACCCTGAACTGATTGGCAAAGTCAGCCTGTTGACGATCTGCGTGCCCGCCGCGCGCGAGATGACCATTTACCGCGCGCTGCAAAGCCAGATCGAACAGGTGGTGGGTCGCATCAATGGCCGCTACTCGCAGGTGGGCTGGAGTCCGGTGCAGTTCTTCTTCCGCAGCCTGCCGTTTGAAGAGTTGCTGGCCTACTACGCCATGGCGGATCTGATGTGGATCACGCCGCTGCGCGACGGCCTCAATCTGGTCGCCAAGGAGTTTGTCGCCGTGCAGGGACTGACTGGCGGCAGCGGCGTGCTGGTGCTTTCGGAGTTCGCCGGTGCCGCTGCGGAGCTCAAGGGCGCCGTGCTGACCAATCCG
>JBFJKG010000045.1:0-9591 GCA_041635075.1 Solimonas sp. | reverse complement strand
GACCTGCTGGCATCGCTGAATATCGACAACGCGGTGGTGCTGACCGGCGACATCCATACGTCCTGGGCGATGGATCTATGCCGTGACCCAGGCAATCCACTGGTCTACAACCCATTGAGCGGCGACGGTTCAGTCGCGGTGGAATTTGTCTGTACCTCGGTCACCTCGCCGGGGTTGGAGGCGCTGAACGACCTCACGCCGATACTGAAGTTGCTCAATCCGCATATGAAGTATGTGGATCTCGCGCGAAAGGGCTATATGCTGCTTGACATCACCCCGGAACGGACTCAGGGCGAGTGGTGGTATGTCGATCAGGTCGCCGAGCCAGGAGGTGGCGAAACCTTTGGTGCGGCGTATGTGGTGGACGCGGGTAGTCACCGTCTGCGCACTGCCGACGGCCCGAGCGCACCGGCAGCCCATCACGCGCCACCGACCGCTTAAGCTCGGTATCCTATGCGGGCGCCGGGGTGTTTCCGGCATCTATCGGCTTGTGCTTGCCTTGAATCCATACAGCCCCCGCCTGACCCGCCTGATTGAAGCCTTGCGACGCCTGCCCGGCGTTGGCCCCAAGTCTGCGCAACGCATGGCGTTTCATCTGCTGGACCGCGACCGCGTCGGTGCCGAGCATCTGGATGCCGCGCTCACCGAAGCCTTGGCTGGCGTCGGCCGGTGTCCCGGTTGTCGGATGTTCTGCGAGGACGCGTCCTGCAGCTATTGCGTCACGTCACGGCGCAGTGCCGGCCAGCTGTGCGTGGTCGAGGGGCCAGCCGATCTCATGGCCATCGAGCAGGGCACGGCCTACAGGGGCCGCTACTTTGTGCTGATGGGGCGCCTGTCTCCTCTGGACGGAATCGGCCCGGATGAGCTGGGTTTGCCGTTGCTGGCCAGTCAGCTGGATGCGGGGGATGTGAGCGAGCTGATCATTGCCACCAACCCCACGGTGGAAGGCGAGGCCACGGCCTACTACCTGGCTGAGATGGCGCGCACCCGCGCAATCAAGGTGACCCGCATTGCCCACGGTGTGCCTATGGGGGGGGAGCTTGAGTATGTGGATGGCGGCACGCTGACGCATGCCTTCTCGGGGCGGCTACCGTTCTAGCTGTGATTGGCGTCCGGACGCCTGGGCTCAGGCCAGTACCGCGTCTACCCGTGCAGCGCAGATGAAGTCATTTTCCGAAAGACCGCCAACGGCGTGAGTCCAGTAGGTAATCGTCGCCTGCTTGTAGCCAAAGGCGATGTCCGGATGGTGGTCCTGTGTGTGCGCAATCCATGCCACGGCGTTGACGAAGGCAGTGGTCTGCCAATAGTTGTCAAACTCAAAGCTGGCTTCGATCGCCTTGCCCTCACGGATCAGCTTCCAGCGCTTGTCCAGCTGCTGACGCAGTTTGGAGACCGCGCCCAGATCCAGCGCGGGCACGCCGCCTTCACAGGGCACGCATTGCTTGGTCTTGAGTTCCGACATGAGGGCTCCGGAGGACGGTAAGCGCGAGGGCCGTGATTTTAACCGGGCTTCAGCGATGCAGGGCGTGCTCCAGGTCGGCGCGCAGGTCGGCCAGATCCTCGATACCGACGGAAAGTCGGCACAAGGTATCGCTGATGCCCAGCTCCGTACGGGTTTCGGCCGGCACGCTGGCGTGCGTCATGATCGCCGGGTGCTCTATCAGGCTTTCGACACCGCCCAGGGATTCGGCCAGCGCGAAGACTTCGCAGCGCTCAAGAAAGCGCCGCGCGTCGTCGAGGCCGCCCTTGAGTTCAAGGCTGATCATGCCGCCGAAACCGCGCGGCATCTGTCGCCGCGCCAGCGCATGCTGCGGATGACTGTCGAGCCCCGGGTAGTGCACGCGCGCCACCTGTGGGTGTGCCTGCAGCCAGCCGGCCAGTTCCAGCGCGTTCTCGCAGTGACGCTGCATGCGCAATGCGAGCGTCTTGACGCCGCGCAGCGCCAGGAAGCTGTCAAACGGCCCCAGCACCGCGCCGACCGCGTTCTGCAGAAACGTCAGTCGCTCGGCCAGTTCGGCGTTGCCGCCGACCACCAGCAGGCCGTTGACCACGTCCGAATGCCCATTGATGTACTTGGTTCCGGAGTGCATGACCACGTCGAAACCCAAGGCCAGCGGATTCTGCAGCGCCGGGGAGGCGAACGTGTTGTCAGCCGCGGCGATCAGTTGGTGGCGCTGCGCCAGCGCCGCGATGGCCGACAGATCAGCGAGCTTCAGCATCGGATTGCTGGGCGTTTCCACCCAGATCAGCCGCGTTTCAGGTTGAATTGCAGCTTCAATGTTGCTGACGTCGCGCATGTCGACAAAGCTGAACCGGAGCCCTGCGGACTGCGCCCGTACGCGTGCGAACAGGCGATAGCTGCCGCCGTACATGTCGTCACTGGCAATCACGTGTGCGCCGGCCGGCAACACATCGAGCAGGGTGGCGGTAGCCGCCAGGCCCGAGGCGAAGGCGTAGGCCTGAGTGCCTCCCTCCAGATCTGCGATGCAGCGTTCGTACGCAAAACGTGTGGGGTTGTGGCTGCGCGAGTACTCATAGCCTTGGTGCACGCCAGGCGAGCGCTGTACATACGTCGATGTCGCGTAGATCGGCGGCATGACCGCGCCGGTGCTGGGGTCGGGAGTCTGCCCGCCGTGGATGCAGCGGGTGGCGAAACCGGATCTGGACGAATGACTCATCGCATTACCCCTGGTAAGTGCGCGCGGCGAGCGCGATGTCGGTGGCCAGCTGGCGCACGGCCATTACCAGAAAGCGGCTCAGGTCGGAGTCTTCTGCGTAATTGGCCGAGTGCAGATTGGCGACGCGTCCATCGCGCACAAACTGGAAGGCGCTGCCCCATTTTTCCTGGTGACTGGGATCGTAGACCGCGATCGGCATGCCACGATGCTGGCGCAGCAGCGAGAAGCAGGGGATGTCGGTGTATCCGTCGCCGACGAAGATCATTCGATCCAGCGGTACGCGGATCTGCTCCGGGGTGAGCTTGCGGTTGACCTCGAATGGCTGGCCGCGGTGAGCGGGTCCGATCAATCCCTTCTGTACCTGGAACAGATAGCGGGTCTTGTCAGTGAAGCTGACCACGCGCTTGGGAAAGAGGGCGGCGCCGTCGGCGGCGTAGTGAAACTCGGATGCCCAGATCTCGGTGAACTCATCAGCAATGCGGGTATGCCGCAGCAGATCGCCAATGCCGCTGGATATCACGTAGAACTCGAGCTGTGCCCGCGGGTTGGCCTCGCGCGCCGCTTTGCGCAGACGCGAGAACAGCGTCTCCACCCCGGGGTGCAGCGGGGCGCGCTTGCCCCAGTCGGCCAGCCGTTCGCGCGTGATCGGCGGTATGCGCCCGCTGTGCGCCGCTTCGATCATCTTGTAGAGGTAGGCAGGTACCGGGTCCCAGTCCTCGCGTGTGGTCAGCGGTGCGACCTCTTCCTTCCAGAATCTGGCGACGTCACTGATACCGCTATCGCGGAGAAAGCCGGTGGTGGTGTCCGGCGCGAGGGTGTCGTCAAAGTCGAAGACGGCGGCAATGGTTTCGTGCATAGGCGCGCAGTGTGCCCAATTCCGGGTGGTGCTTACAGCTGTTTGCGCAGATAGTTGAGCAAGTCGATTCGGGTGATCAGGCCAACGAAGCGTCCCGCGTCCGCCACCATCGCGACATGGTCGCGCGCGAAGATCGGCATCAGTTCGCTTATGGCGGCGTCTGAGCTGACTGTTTCGAGCTGCGTGACCATGGCTGCATCAACACGCTCGCTGAAGCGGGCGGGGTCCAGGTGCACGTGCTGCATCAGATCTGATTCATCAATGATGCCGACCAGCCGATCGCCATCCATTACCGGCAGTTGCGAGACGTCGGCCAGCTTCATGCGGCGATAGGCGTGCAGGAGCGTATCAGCCGGTCCTACAGTTACTGCCGAGCCTTCCGAATAGCGACGTACGATCAGGTCAAGCAGGTTGTTCTGTTTGGGCCGCTGCAGCATGCCCTGCTCGAACATCCAATGATCGTTGTACATCTTTGACAGATACTTGTTGCCGCTGTCGCAGATGAATGTGACTACCCGCTTCGGCGAGGTCTGCTCGCGGCAATAGCGCAATGCCGCAGCGACCAATGTTCCGGTGCTGGAGCCCCCGAGTATGCCCTCCTTGAGCAGCACCTCGCGTGCGGTTATGAAGCTTTCCTCGTCTGGGATTTCATAACTGAGACGCACGCGGGAGAGATCGCAGTTGGGGGGGATGAAGTCCTCCCCTATGCCTTCAATCAGCCAACTGCCCGCGGGCTTCTGGATGCTGCCGGTGCGGACCACGTCGGTGAGCACCGAGCCCGTGGGATCTGCCAGCACCATTTCTACCTGTGGTGCCACGCGAGCGAAGTAGCGCGACAAGCCAGTCAACGTGCCTCCGCTGCCGACGCCGCAGACCACGGCATCCAGCATGTGCTCGGTCTGTGCCCAGATTTCGGGGCCGGTAGTGGCCTCGTGTGCGAGTGGATTCGCCGGGTTGGCAAACTGGTTCACGTAGTAGCTGCCGGGGGTTTCCTTGGCCAGTCGTTCGGCAATGTCCTGATAGTAGTCGGGATGTCCCTTGCCGACGTCGCTACGGGTGATGCGCACGTCTGCACCGAGAGCCTTGAGGTGCAGGACTTTTTCCTGCGACATCTTGTCCGGAATCACCAGGATCAGGCGATAGCCCTTCTGCGCTGCGACCAGCGCCAGGCCCAGGCCAGTGTTGCCGGCGGTAGCCTCGATCAGGGTGCCACCGGGCTGGATGCTGCCGGTGCGTTCGGCAGCTTCGATCATCGACAGGCCGATGCGGTCCTTGATCGATCCCGTGGGGTTCTGGCTCTCCACCTTGACGAAAAGCCGGCACAGGCCGGTATCCAGCTTGCGCAACTCCACCAGCGGTGTGTTGCCGATAGTGCGCAGCACGTCGCCATCACGTGTCATGTCCGAACTCCTCCAGAGCATGGGACGTTCACCGCAGCGTGGCGGCGAACTCGTTATTGCTTCACCATAGCACTGCCCCGGAACCCCTCCAATGAATGATTTCCCTGTGACGACCAGCCCCGACAACCTGATATGGATTGATCTTGAGATGACCGGCCTGGTGCCGGAGCGGCACCGCATCATCGAGATTGCCACGATCGTCACCGACGCCGATCTGCGAGTGCTGGCCGAGGGGCCGGTGCTGGCAGTGCATCAGGACGATGCCGAACTAAGCGCCATGGACGAATGGAACACACGGCAGCATGGCGGCTCGGGCCTTACCCTGCGGGTGCAGCGCAGCACCGTGGACGAGGCCGAAGCGCAGCGCCAGACACTGGCGTTCCTGGCGCAGTGGGTGCCGGCAGGAAAGTCGCCGATATGCGGGAACTCGATCTGCCAGGACCGGCGATTCCTGGCGCGCTGGATGCCTGAGCTCGAGCGCTACTTTCACTACCGGAACCTGGATGTCAGCACGCTCAAGGAGTTGTGCAATCGCTGGGCACCGGATGTGGCGCGAGGTTTCAGCAAGCAGTCCAGCCACCTTGCGATGGATGACATCCGGGATTCGATAGAAGAGTTGCGCTACTACCGACAACACTTTCTGAAGCTGCCAACCCCGGAGTGATCAGCGCAGCGGCAGCTTGGCGGTGATCTTGGCGCCTCCTAGTGGCGAGCTTTCCATCAGCAGCTGACCTTCGAACGCGCGGACGATTTCGACCACGGCCGCCAGTCCCAGTCCCTGGCCTGCCTCGCGTCGATCTGCGCGTGCGCCACGCTCCAGCAATTCTTCCGGGCGGTCAGGAAGCCCCAGGCCATTGTCCTCTACCACCAGATTGCAGCTGTTCTGCGACAGCGTTGCGGACAGCCGCACGTGGCCACGCCCATACTTGGCGGCGTTGTCCAACAGGTTGCCCAACAGCTCGTAGAGATCACCCTGATCAACGCGCAGGCGCAGATTGGGAACGATCCAGTTCTCGAATCGCACGCCGCGGTCGGCGTAGACTTTGGTGAGTGCAGCGATGATCTTGTCGCTTAGCGGGCGCAGCGCCACCGGCTCGGTCAGCGTGCGGCTCCCAGCGGCGGCGGCGCGTCGCAACTGATGGTGAACGATGTGCTGCATGCGGCCGACCTGCTCGCGCAGCTGTTCACGGTGCTCTTCCGCGAGCCCGGTTTCATCGCTGACGCCCCGCAGCACCGCCAGTGGCGTCTTCAGCGTATGGGCGAGGTCTCCCAGCGCATTTCGATAGCGGGTCTGTTGCTGGCGTTCGCTGACGATCATCGCATTCAGATCGCGGGTCAGCGGCTGCAGCTCTTCCAAGTACACGCCTTCAATCTGCGTCTGCTTGCCGGACTCGATCGCCTGTAGTTCGCGTCCCAGTCGGCGCAGCGGAGAGAGTCCCCAGCGCAGCAGCATCAGCAATGCGATATTGAGGCCGATCACGGTCGCCCCCAGCCAGCCCCACAGGGTGGTGCGAAATGCTGCAAGCTGGCGATCAAAGCCGCTGCGATCTTCCATGACCACGACGGTGTAGCGGCGCGGGTCTTCAGAAGCGTCGATCCACCGCAGGCCGAAGCTCAGAGAGAACAGACGGGGTTCGTCAAAGGTCGCAAACTGCCACTCACCTACAGCCGGGTTCTGGGTCAGTGGCAGCGAAAGAAATGCTGATGATGACCAGACCGCCACTGCGTTCTCGTTAAACAGGGCAGCGGTCAGGCCCGAGAACGGCTGCCGCAGTCGAGGATCAGGCACCGCATCCAGCGCGATCGTCAGATTGCCGTCTGTCGATGGAGACGCAGCGCCCAACAGCGAATACACCAGGCCAAGCAGCTTCTCTTCCTGGGCCAGTAGCAAGCTGTTGCGGAAGGCGTGTTCCATGGCTATGCCCCCCAAGCCGACAAAGGCTGTCAGCGTGAGCGCCATCGTCAGCAGCAGGCGCGCCCGCAGCGAAGTCAGCAGATTGAATCGAGGTGGTTTCTTGGCGGCAGCGACGGCCGGCCCACCCATGTGCGGCATCGCAGCGACTCGCCGGGCCGCAGGCCGTCAGGCGCGCGGCAGGTCCCAGCGGTACCCGGCGCCCCGCAGGGTGGTAATCGGGTTGTACTGGCTTTCGGGATCGAGCTTGGAGCGCAACCGGCGGATGAACACTTCGATGACGTTGCTGTCCCGCTCCTCGTTCTCGGTATACAGATGTTCGGTCAGCTCGGTCTTGGAAACGACCTTTCCGGCATGGGTCAACAGATGCTCCAGCACGCGAAACTCATAGCTGGTCAGTTCAACCGGCTTGCCGTCAGCGGAGATGCTGTGGGCGCCGATATCGACCACATAGGGGCCGGAGGTCAGCTGCGATTGGGTCCAGCCGCCGACCCGCCGCAGCAGCGCGCGCACTCGTGCGAGCAGTTCTTCACGCTGGAACGGCTTGACCAGATAGTCGTCCGCACCGGACTCGAGACCCTCGACCTTGCTTTGCCAGCCGTCGCGTGCAGTCAGGATCAGGATCGGGTACTTGCGTCCGGCCTTGCGTACCTTGCGGATAATGTCCAATCCGGATGCGCCGGGCAGACCGAGATCAATGATGGCGATATCGGTCGGATATTCCTCGGCCATGTAGCTGCCTTGGTCGCCATCTGCCGCGGTATCAACCGCAAAGCCTTCCTCGCTCAAAAACTTGGCTACCTGGACCCGCAGGTCAGGATCGTCTTCTATGACTAGTGCGCGCATGATCGACTGTACTCAAGGGTTGATCTGATAAATACGGACTTCGCCATCCTTCAACATCTTCACTCGATAGCCATTGCCATCGGCCTGCACCGATAGCACACGGCCACCGTGCCGGCGTTGAATCTCACGTGCCGCCTGTTCTGGACTCATCCGCGAACGGCCGGGGACAAGTTCGGTCGAGATGCCGCCACCCAGTACTTCTTTCACCGGCCGTGCCGCAACCGCTGGCAGGGGTGCCACGGAAACGGACAGCAAGAACAGCAGAAGTACTCGTGTAAACATCGAGTTAATTTAGTCGGGCGGGCGAGCTACGTCCACGCCTGATTGCATCAGCTGCTGCGGTTGGCTATCCGTTCCTACCGCACCAGCCAGAGGCACACGGCTCTGACGGTCGCTGCTGCATCTGCACATCCCGTCTCTCCCTGAGCCTGAGCGGTTTCCCGCTGCCGATGACATTCTAGGGAGCAAAGCTGAATTGCCACTTACTGCCGCCGACCATGCAATCCGGCGTGCCGCTGGGTCGGCTACTTCTGGGACGTCGTAGCAAAGCGCTTGAGCGTGGCGGGTGAGAAATAGCCCGGCGTCTCCTCCCAGTCGTATTCAATCAACTGGCGCTCTTCGTTGGTCAGGTTGATCGCGACATAGCGGCGGGATTGCAGGTCATAGTGAACCTGTACGCCGTTGACCATGACCGGCACATTGGCAAAGTTGATCGAGTGTGACTCCGCAGTGCGCCAGAACTGGTCCCGCTCGTCATAGATGTCCTGCAGATGCACGATCCAGGAATCTTCATCGACGTAGAAGGTTCGCCGCTTGTAACGGTGCGTGAAGCCCGGCCTGACCTGAGCCTCGATGACCCAGACTCGATGGAGTTCGTAGCGGGTCAGTCCCTGATTGATGTGCCCCTTGGTGATGATGTCCTTGTACTTGACCGCTGGGTCGTACAGCTTGTAGCTGTTGTAAGGGATCAGCATCTCTTTCTTGCCAAGCAGCTTGATCGTGTAGCGGTCCAGTGGCCCATTGAACATGTCGAGCTGGTCATGCGTCATCAGGCCATCGAACAGAGGGTTGTCGTAGCCCACTTCGCCGATGCGTCTGGCGCGGCCCACGCTCTTGTTGTAGACCCATACGCCGGTCTGATTCTCAACGCGGTCAATTGGCACATGCAGCAGGTGCGCTTCACCCGCCTTGTTGGGCGGGGATACCGTCTTGGTCAGGGCATAGAGGTTCATGCCCTTGATCGACTCCACCGACGACTTGGCGTTGTTGTACATGTACGCCAGCTCCAGGTAGGTGCGCTCGACCACGTACGAACCATCCGACTGCGTGGCAATCATGTTCACGAAACCGCGATAGCCCTTGGTGTTGTAGCGCATGATGTGATTCCACATCACCTCGGTGCCGTTCTTCGGAATAGGAAACGGATAGCCCTGCGCCGCGCAACAGAAGCCGTATCCGTCGTTAGTCAGGCTTACGCTCGTGGCGTTGCGCTTGCTGGCATCGTAGAACCATTGTGGATATGAAGCCGAACGTCGCGAGGGATAGACCGGCATCGTGTAGTCCGGATAGGTGCGGAACAGTGCCTGATAACCCTCGGTGAGCTGATCGCGATACTGCGCCATGTTCTTCGCAGTGATCGTGTAGAGCGGTTTGTCTGCTGCATATGGATTCTCGCCACGCTGCGTCTTCTTCTGCGCAAGGCCGCCGGTCCATGCGGGGATGGTACCGGCCGCATTTCCCGCCATCTCCGAGCCCATTGGCGTCAGCGTCTTGCCCAGTTGTGCCGCTTCGTCAGCAGGCACTTTCGCGGCTGCCGGCAGCAACGTGCCGAACGCGAGCAGGCAGGAGAGTGTCCAGAGGGTCGTGACTTTCATGGCGTGCTGTCGGTCTCCGAGTGTG
>JBFJKG010000044.1:0-9594 GCA_041635075.1 Solimonas sp. | reverse complement strand
TCAGGAAGGCGCGCGATATGGCGTCACCGTCAATACCGTGTCGCCGGGATATATACACACCCCCATGACGGCGGCGATCAAACCCGAGGCCTTGCGCGCCGTGGTGGCACAAATCCCGATGGGACGCATGGGTGCGCCGGCCGACATCGCCCGAACCGTCTGCTTCCTTGTGGACAACGGCGCCGGCTACATCACCGGCGCCAATATTCCGGTGAATGGCGGCCTGTTCATGTCCGCCTGAACTTCAGCCCGGCATGGCGCCCAGTGCCGGCAGGCTCTCGGCCAGAATCGCTCGCACCTTGCTCATGCCGCTGTCGATCGACTGCTGGATCTCGGCGTGAATGTCACCGACCCCCATGACACCTGCCGCCCAGTTCACCGATACCGCGAGACAGGCGTAGTCGAGCCCCAACTCACGCGCCAGCGCGGCTTCCGGCATACCGGTCATCCCAACCATGTCGCAGCCATCGCCGGTCATGCGGCGTATCTCTGCCGGGGACTCCAGGCGCGGCCCCTGGGTTACGCCCAGCACCCCGCTGCCTGCCAATGGCACGTTCGCCGCCAACGCCCCCAATACCAACGCATCGCGCAGCTTGGCCGCGTAGGGCTGGCTGAAATCAGCGTGATACAGCTGCGAGCCTGGACGGCCATCGGAATAGCTATGCTCGCGCCCATAGGTGTAGTCGATCAGGTCGTCCGGCACCGCCACGGCCCCCGGTGCAAACCACGGCGCGATGCCACCGACGGCTGCAATCGCGATCACCGAGCTCACGCCTGCCTGCTTCAATGCCCAGATATTGGCGCGGTAGTTGATCGCATGCGGTGGGATCTTGTGGCCCTCACCATGCCGTGCCAGGAATATCGCCTGCGTGCCATAGACCCGGCCCTCGAGCAATGGCGAGCTGATGGCGCCATAAGGGGTGTCCGGCACATGCCGAGCCGAGATTTCCAGCCCGGGCCACTGGTTCATGCCCGTCCCGCCGATCACCGCTATCACCGTCATAGGCCTCTTACCGCATAGATGGCGGGCAGTTGCCGCCAGTGTTCCTTGTAGTCCATGCCACAGCCGAATACGTAACGGTCCTCGACCGTAAGGCCGACATATTCCGCATGCGCTTCGGCAGCGGTGCGGTCATGCAGCTTGCGCGCCAGCACCGCCACCTTCAGTGAAGCCGGCGCGAACTCTGCCAGCGCCCTGCGGATGGCGACCAGGGTATGACCTTCGTCGAGGATATCGTCGATCACCAGCACATGGCGACCGCCAATGCGCTCGGCGTCCGGCTGACGTTTCCACACGAGGCCGCCGCCGGTGGTCGAGCCGCGATAACGACTGGCATGGAGATAATCGATCTCCAGCGGAAACCTGAGGCGCTGGGTGATTTCAGAAGTCGCATGCACGCCACCGACCATCACGCACAGCAACAGTGGATTCAGGGTCTCGTAGTCCGCCGAAATCTCGGCGGCCAGTCGGTCGTAGCTGGCGCGCACATGGTCGGCATCGTGCAGGCAGTCCGCCTGATTCAGCACTTGCATCGCCTCGTCGGGACTTATCGGCACACGTCAACTCCTGTGAATTTCTGAGCCCTCGTGGCGGCCCCTTGACCGCCTCTGGTGACCATCAGCGGCCGGCATACAGCCGCTTCAAGCGGTCAGATGCTGCCCGCTGCGGCTTCAGATCCTTTAACGCATCCAACAGCGCGATCACCGCCGGCCGGTCATTGCAGACCGGCAGCATGTCGTTGCCGGCCTCTAGTGCCAGGCGCACACGGGCCTCCATGTCGCCGATCACCGCGGCGCCCCCCATCGACAGGTCGTCGCAGAATATGGCACCGGAGAAGCCCAGCTTCTGCCGGAGAATGTCCTGTATCCAGCGGGCCGACAGGGATGCCGGAGTCTCGTCAACCGCGGTGTAGCGCACATGCGCCATCATCAACGACTCGATGCCATCCTGGATCAGCGACTCGAACGGCTTGAGTTCACGCGCCCAAAGCTCGGTCTCGGAGCGGCGATCAACCGGCAACTCATGATGCGAGTCCGCAACCACGGCACCATGACCCGGGAAATGCTTGCCGGTAGCCGCCATACCGGCCGCATTCAGCCCTGCGCGGAATGCCCGCGCGAGCTCGACCACGACCAGCGCTTCATCCGAAAACGCGCGATCGCCGATGACCGTGCTGATGCCGTGGTCGATGTCCAGCACCGGCGCGAAGCACAGATCGATGCCGTAGGCCACCAGCTCGCGACCGATGATGGCGCCCTGCTGCCGCGCTTCTTCCAGCGCCTTGCCTGCGTCCTCCTGAAACAGCCGCCCGAGCGAACGCATGGACGGGATGCGCGAGAACCCCATGCGGAAACGCTGGATACGGCCGCCTTCATGGTCCACTGCCAGCAACAGGCGTTGGCGGGGCAACGCCAGCACCTCGTCGCACAGCGCCTTCAACTGCTCGGGGCTGCGGTAATTGCGCGTGAACAGGATCATGCCGCCAACCAGCGGATGACATAGCAGTTCGCGGTCCTCGGCTGTCAGTTCCTGACCGCCGACGTCGATCATCAGCGGCCCCAACATCTTGGTTTTGGTTTTATTCGTGGAGGTCAACTTCAGTTCCTATGGGCACCAGATCAAACAGTTCGATAACGTCTTCATTGCGCATGCGCACGCAGCCCTTTGAGCCGCGCACGCCGAGGTCGGTCACCGGCGGCGTGCCATGCAGATAGATGTAGCGGCGAAACGTATCCACGCAGCCAAGCCGATTGCGCCCCGGTTCGGTGCCGGAAAGCCAGAGGATACGGCTCAGTATCCAGTCGCGGCCCGGCGTTGCTGCATGCGCCTGAGGGCTCCATACCTCACCCCATTCCCGCCGCGCGCGAAATACCGTGCCTGATGCTGCGCCTGCGCCAATTTTCGCACGTACGATATGGCGTCCGCGCGGCGTACAGCCTGACCCGTTGATCTCGCCCACGCCGTTGGCGCCCGTCGAAACCGGGTAGTCATGAAGGACCGCGTTGCCCTGCCAAAGGCGCAAGCGCTGCAACGTCAGGTCGATCTCGATCTTCATATGCCGGCCTCGGCCCGCTCTTCGGCCGGCCATGTGTTCCAGGGGTGCAGCGCAAGGTAATGGTTGTAGTAGCGACGGTCGCTGGTGAGCTCACGACCCAGCCACGGTGGAAAGACCACGTCCTGGTCAGGATGTTCCAGTTCGACCTCGGCAATCACTAGCGGGGCATTGTCCTGCAGGAACTCGTCGACCTCCCAGGTCAGCCCCCCGTGGTCGATATAGTGGCGGACCTTCTCGACGCGCCCCACGCATAGGGTGTCGAGCATCTGCCTACAGTCGGCCACTGGCACCGGATACTCGTACTCGGCGCGTGCGCGGCCGACGACGGCTGCCTTGATATTGAGCCGTGCTTCGTCACCCTCCTGGCGAACGCGTACCGATGCCAGCCCGCCCTCGCCCACCAGATAGCCTTGCCGCATCTCCTGCGAGCGCAGGATCTGCGCGCGCCATGCGTTGCCGACCACCAGAAACTTGCGCTCGATCTCCAGTGCCATCAGCCCCCCCTGAGCAATAGCGCCATGCTTTCGACGTGGCCCGTATGCGGGAACATGTCCATGACACCAACACGGGCCAGTCGATAGCCATGATCCTGCACCAGCATGCCGACGTCCCGTGCCAGCGTGCCGGGGTGGCAGGACACGTAAACAATGCGCTGCGGCTGCCGCGCCGCCACCAGCGGCAGTATCTCGCGAGCACCGGCCCGCGGCGGATCCAGCAACACCTTGTCAAACGGCTGCTGCAACCAGTCGCTGCCAGTGTCGGCATTGAACAGATCCACGCGTTCAAAGCGTATATCGCAGGCGTTGCGCTCGGCGTTCTCGCGCGCGCGCTGCACCAGGCCGCGCTCGCCCTCAACGGCAATCACCTGCGCACCGCGGCGGGCCAGCGGCAGTGAGAAGTTGCCGAGACCGCAGAAGAGCTCCAGCACGCGATCGCCATTGGCAATCTCCAGCCAGTCCAGGGCCTGATTCACGGTCTGCTGACTGATGCCACCATTGACCTGTATGAAATCGGTTGGCTCGAACCGCAGCCGCAGCGACGAACCGTCGGGCGAATACTCCAGCATCTGCGCCTCGCCCAACGGCCGAATGCTGTCAGGCCCACCCGGCTGCAGGTAGATGTCAAAGCCCAGCTGCTCACCAAACGTCGCCAGCTTCTCGAGGTCTTCCGGGGTGGGGGGCTCCAGTACGCGGAATACCAAGGCAACCGCGTTCGCCGCGGCTACCTCAATCTGAGGTACCGCACGCCGGATCGACAGTGAGCCGATCAACGCCGCCAGTTCGACCAGACGGTCGCCAACCCTGGCGTCGAGAACCTTGCAGGACTCCAGTTTGGCGATCTGCGGGCTTTCCCGCTCCCGGAACCCGACAATACCGCCGCCCCGCTTGGCAATGTACTGCGCGCCCAGACGTGCGCGTCGCCGGTAGTTCCAGACCGGGCCGGCAATGGGCGCGGCGACCTCCTCCGGCGTGACCTTGCCTATGCGCTGCAACTGGTCCAGTAACTGCTTCTGCTTGAAGACGATCTGCTGGCCCGATTCAAGGTGCTGCATGGCGCAACCACCACACACCCCGAAGTGGGCACAGCCGGGGGTAACCCGGTGGGGACTCGCCAGCTCTACCTGCGTGCACTGCCCAAGGTCAGAATCCTTGCTGGTCTGCACGTAGCGGAAGCGAACCTGTTCGCCTGGCAAGGCATCGGCAATGAACGTTGCCTTACCCTTCACCCGGGCGAACCCGCGGGCTTCGTGGTTGAGATCGATGATGTCCGCAGTATGGACGCCTGCAGGCGGCGGGCGGCGACGCTTCACACGGTGCCCCAGGCTTCGAGAAACTCCAGCCAATGAGGCGCGTCGCTGGCTTCCAGAAACTCGCGTATCCGGGTTTCCTCGCCCTCAAGCTCTGCCGGCGTCAGGCGACCCCGCATCAGTTCGAACCGCAGGTACACCAGCCAGGTATTGAGCACATCGGTTTCGCAGTAGGCCCGTATGCCGGCCAGTTCACCCGCCTGGTAGGCGTCAAACACCTTCGATCCGTCCATGCCCAGCTTCCCCGGAAACCCCAGCAGCTGGGCGATCTCGGTCAGTGGTGCGTTCTGACGGCCGGTGTAGAGCGCCAACACGTCCATCAGATCGGTATGGCGGAACTGGTAGCGGCCCAGATAGTTGTCCCACTTGGCCTCACGATCAAAATGCCCGGTGTCCCAGTACTTGGGCGCTATGCAGCCGTTGATCAGGGCACGGTAGTGCAGCACCGGCAGGTCGAAGCCACCGCCGTTCCAGGAAACAATGACAGGCCGGTACTTTTCAATCCCGTCAAAGAATCGCTGCACCAACTCGCCTTCAGTACTGGTTTCATCTCCCAGCGACCAGACCCTGAAGCTGTCGCCGTGCCGCAACGCCACGGAGATGGCGACGATCCGCTGCAGATGGGCGGGCATGAAGTCATTGCCTTTCTCGGCCAGCCGCTGCGTACGCATCGCGGTGGCAACCTCGGCATCGGTCAATCCATCCAGCCCTAGCAGGCGACGCCCTCCCTCCAGGTCCGGAATCGTCTCGATATCGAATACCAGCAGTGGTTCACGCATGACCGGCCTCCAGGGCAGGCTTGTACGACATGGACATGATCATTGCGGCTGGGCGCCACATACGCCTGCGGTTGCGCTGTCTCAAGCCGGAAAGACACCCGTGGAGATATACCGATCCCCGCGATCGCAGACGATGCTGACGATCGTGGCATTCTCGACCTGCTTGCAGACCTGTAGTGCAGCCCATAGCGCACCACCGGACGAGGGGCCGCAGAACAGGCCTTCCAGCTGTCCGACTAGGCGCATCGTGTCCTCCGCGTCCTTGGCTGAAACTTCGATCACCCGATCCACTCTGCTGGCATCGAAGATCGTCGGCAGGTAGGCCTCTGGCCATTTGCGGATACCGGGAATGGATGACTCACCGTCCGGCTGCACGCCGATGACCTGCAGTTCCGGGTTCTGCTCCTTGAAATAGCGCGAGCACCCCATGATGGTGCCAGTCGTTCCCATTGACGACACAAAATGCGTAATGCGCCCCTGGGTCGCTTTCCAGATCTCCGGTGCGGTGCCCTCGTAGTGCGCGCGGGGATTGTCGGCATTGCCGAACTGATCCAGCACCTTGCCCTTACCGTCGGCCTGCATTTGCAACGCAAGATCGCGTGCGCCTTCCATGCCCTGCTTCTGCGTCACCAGCACCAGATCGGCGCCAAATGCCTTCATCACTGCGCGCCGCTCGACGGACAGATGTTCGGGCATGATCAGCACCATCTTGTAACCCTTGACTGCGGCGGCCATCGCCAGCGCAATGCCGGTGTTGCCGCTGGTCGCCTCAATCAGCACGTCGCCCGGCTTGATCTCCCCGCGCTCTTCAGCGCGCCGGATCATCGAGTACGCTGGCCGGTCCTTGACCGAACCGGCTGGGTTGTTGCCTTCTAGCTTGACCAGCAGCGTGTTGCTACCGATACCGGGTAGCCTACGGAGCTGGGCCAGCGGAGTGTTGCCGATAAAATCGGCCAGTGTGGGATAGGTCATTTGGAATGCGATGCTTTTGTGGAATTCTAACCGTCTGAACGTGTGCGGACACTGAAAGCCATCTTGCTGGACTATCGCCTTCCCGCCTGGGGGGCGCTGACGGCGCTATACGGGCTGAGCCTGCTGGTGATCGTGCTGCTGGCCCTCGGCGAGCGGATTTCACCCAGCCTGCGAATTACAGCGGGCATCGTGCTGGCACTTGCGACAACCCTGGTCTGGATCTTCGGGGTGCGCCGCCAGGCAGCCGCCAGCGACGGGCTGCTGGCAGCCGCACGCGCAATTGCCGACGGCCGCGGGCCGGTGCGCGCACCGGATGAGCTGCCGGGTAGCGCCGGCGATCTGGCGCAGATACTGAATCGCCTGGGGCAGCAGCTCAACCAACTGCGCGGACAGTTCGACGAGCGCCTGAACCGGGCCACCGCGCGGCTGCGCCAGGAAAGAGATCAGCAAAGCGAGCAACTACAGCAGCTGCGCACGTCCGCAGGTCAGGTACAGACCGAAGCGCGCGCGCAAAGCGAACTGCTGTCGAGCCTGTCACATGAACTGCGCACACCGCTGACCGCCATCCTGGGCTATTCGGACCTGCTGCGTCGGTCGGGGCTGAACGCGGATCAGGCCCAGCAACTCGAAACGCTGGACAAGTCCGCGCGCGCGCTGTTGGCCATGATCAATGATCTGCTGGACTGGAGCCGGATCGAAGCCGGACGTCTGCGTCTGAACGAGGACGGCTTCGATATCCACGACGTCATCGAGGACACCCTGACGCTGCTGGCGCCACTGGCCTACAGCAAGGATCTGGAACTGGTCCGCATCGTCTACCACGACGTGCCGCAGCAACTGCGCGGCGACGCCCAGCGCCTGCGTCAGATTCTCACCAACCTGCTGTCAAACGCGATCAAGTTCACCGATAGCGGCGAGATCGTGCTGCGTGTCATGCAGGAGCGTGAAACCGGCGACCGTTGCATCCTGCGATTCTCGGTGACGGATACCGGCATCGGCATCTCGCCTGAGCAGCAGGCTCGCCTGTTTCAACCCTATCGCCAGATCGGCATCGGCAATGGCGGCAGCGGTCTGGGCCTCTCGATCACCCGCAAACTCTGCGAGCTGATGGGGGGCGACATCCGCCTTCAGAGTGACCTCGGCAAGGGTTCGACCTTCAGTGTGTCGTTACCCTTCAAGCTGGCGGCGGAGGCGGCCAGCATCCGCGCCCATGATCCCCAGCTCGCCGAGCGCAGCCTGTGGCTACATGAACCTCACGCCACATCGCGACTGGCGCTCACGCATTGGCTGGAGTTCTGGGGCCTGCGGGTACGGTCGTTCGATACCGCTGAGACGCTGGTGACAGCGCTCAAGCAGGCCTCAGGGGGAAGCCGACCGGATCTGGTGCTGCTTGGCCTCAAGCCGCAGGCAGCCAGCGATCCGGTAATCGTCAGCTTGCTCGACCTGTGTCGCGACCGACCGCCTCCGCTGCTGGCGCTGGTCGCCTCGGCTGCGCTCCCGGTACAGGAGGCGCTGCGCGTTGCGGGGGCCCGTGCCTGTCACGCCAAATCGATCAGCCGCACTCGACTGCACGACGAACTGGTGCGCCTGTTGACGCCCACCGGCCACTCCGAACAATCGCCACCGCCGGCGCTGCAGGGACAGCGCGCCGTGGTCGCTGACAACAATGCCGTCAACCGTCGCTGGCTGGCCATGCTCTGTACCGAACTGGGTCTTGAGGTCACTGCGGTCGCCGATGGTCAGCAGGCCTTTGATGCCTGGCAGCGCGACCGCCCGGAAATCGTGCTGCTGGACGCGCGCATGCCAGTGCTGGACGGGCTCGGCTGTGCGAGACGAATTCGTGCCAAGGAAGCGGGCGGCACCCAACGCAGCCGGATACTGGCAGTGTCTGCGCATCTGGAGCCGGAAGAGCGTCGTGCCTTTGTAGAGGCGGGGGCTGACGACATCCTGATCAAGCCATTTGACGAGGAGCAGTTGCTGCGGGTGCTGGCGCCCGTGCCGGTAGCTGCCGCCCGCAATGCAGCCAAGCTGGCCGCGGACCCGGAGCTGCTCGCCCTGTTGCGCGAGGAGCTGCCGCTGCAGTTCGGCGACCTGGAAAGCGCTATACAGGCGCGGAATCTCGAGGCCGCGCGTGATGCGGCCCACACCTTGCGCGGGACCGCTGCGTTCTACCATCTCGCGAGCCTGCGTCAGACCGCGGCCACGCTGGAAAGCGCGCTCAAGCAGGCCAATGCGGTACAGACCGGTCCGGCCCTGCGCAGGGAACTGGAGAACGTACGCCGCGCGGTGGATGACACCCTCAATGCAATCCAGAAGACCTGAGCGCAAGCCGCCGTCTAGACCACCCGCTCCAGGATCACGTAGGCGCAGGCCATGCCCGCGTCGTCGCTCAGCGATACATGAGCAGCGCCGACGCCCAGCGCGGCAAGGCGCTTGCGCTGGGCGGCGCTGAACACCAGCTGCGGACGTCCGTTGCCAGCGCGCACCACGCCCACATCGCGGAAGGCAACACCGGAGAAACCGGTTCCCAGGGCCTTGACGCAGGCCTCCTTGGCCGCCCAGCACATGGCCAGGGCACGCGCCTGGTCCTTGCGCTTGCGGATCTCGCGGCGCTCCGCGGGCATCAACAGCTTGTCGAGCAGACGGCTACCCTGACGCTGCAGCAGACCATCCATGCGCGCGATCTCGACCAGATCGACACCGATCCCGTGCACGGTGCCGATCGCCGCCGTTGCCTTCCGCGCCGCAGGCTTCCGCGGCTTGCGGGTAGCGGGCACGGTCGATGCCAGTCGAGGACTCATCGTCCCCGGGCGTCCGTCATTGCGCGCCGCATCTCGGAGATGGCGGCCGGCAGTCCGACAAACAGGGCGCGCGCAATGATGCTGTGCCCGATGTTCAGCTCGACGATTTCTGCAATCCGCGCGATCGGCGCAACGTTGCTGCTGTTCAGGCCGTGGCCTGCATGAACCTCGAGTCCGGC
>JBFJKG010000043.1:0-9614 GCA_041635075.1 Solimonas sp. | reverse complement strand
GGCGCGCGTCTTGGCGGCCGGCAAGCCCATTACCGACGGGTAGGTCGATTTGCTGCTGGCCTGGTCCTTGCCGGCGGTCTTGCCGAGGGTGGCGCTGTTGGATTCCACGTCCAGAATGTCGTCTTGTATCTGAAAGGCTAGGCCCACGCATTTGCCATACCGGTCGAGCGCATCCAGGTGGGCGGCATCCAGCGGCACCTTGGCATGGCATGCCATACGCAGGCAGGCACGGATCAAGGCCCCGGTCTTGTGGATATGCAGGGCTTCCAATTCCGCCAGATTCAGCGATTGCCGCGCGGAGGCCAGATCTACCGCCTGCCCGCCCACCATGCCGCGGCTGCCGGCCGCCTCGGCCAGCACTTCGATCATCTTCAGCCGCTGCATTGGCTCGAGGCTGGCTTCCTGGTCATGCGACAGCACGTAGAACGCAAGCGTCTGCAGGCCGTCACCGACCAGGATTGCGGTGGCTTCATCGTAGGCCTTGTGTACCGTGGCTCGACCGCGACGCAGATCATCGTCATCCATCGCCGGCAGGTCGTCATGAACCAGCGAGTACGCGTGAATCAACTCGACTGCGCAGGCGGGGGCATCCAGTACCCGTGCCGGCAGGCCCAGCGCTTCGCCGGCGGCGTATACCAGCAACGGGCGCAGACGCTTGCCGCCTTCACAGGCATAGCGCATGGCTTCATGCAGCCGCGCCGGGTAGTGATCTGGCCGCGGTAGCCACTGCAGCAGCACCTCTTGCAGGCGCTGCTGGTAGTCCGCGACGCGGGTCTCGAAGGGCGGCAGGATCACGCAGACGGATCCTCCGCGTCGGGTGTATCCAGCAGGTTCTTGACCTTGAGTTCGGCGGTGTCCAGCGCTTGCCGGCAGTGGCGCGTCAGTTCGGTGCCGCGCTCGAACAGCTTCAGCGATTCGTCGAGGCGGAGTTCGCCGGCTTCAAGTCGCTGTACGATGCGTTCAAGCTCCGCCATCGCTTCCTCGAAGCGGCCGACGGGATCAGCGTCAACGGATTCTGGTTTGCGTGCCATTGGCGGCACTCCTTGAGTGATATAATGTTGAATAATAATTTTGGTAGCGACGTAAAATAAACGCTCACCGGTGCAAAGTGGGGCAGTTTAGCCCGGTTGCCCGGCCCCGGCGCTTCCGTTAACGTCGCCGCGCTTTCAAACGACCCCGAACATGGCAGCCGCAAGCAATTACAGCGCAGAAGCAATCGAAGTCCTCCAGGGCTTGGACCCGGTACGCAAGCGTCCGGGCATGTATACCGATACCAGCCGACCGAATCATCTGGCGCAGGAGGTAATCGACAACGCCGTGGATGAGGCGCTGGCCGGTCACTGTTCCGCGGTCACGGTGACGGTGCATGACGATGGCTCGGTCGAGGTTTCCGATGACGGCCGCGGTATGCCGGTAGACGTGCATCCCGTGCACAAGGTCACCGGTGTGGAATTGATCCTGACCAAGCTCCATTCCGGAGCAAAGTTTTCGAACAAGCAGTACCAGTACTCCGGTGGTTTGCACGGCGTTGGCGTGTCGGTGGTCAATGCCCTGTCCAGCAAGCTTGAGGTCAGAGTGTTCCGTGGTGGGATGGAGTATCTGATCGAGTTTCGGGACGGCGAACGCTCGCAGCCGCTCAAGCAGGTCGGCACGGTGGCCAAGAATCGCACCGGCACTACGGTGCGCTTCTGGGCGGACGGCAAGTACTTTGACAGCCCGAAGTACTCGATGCCGCGTCTCAAGCAGGTGCTGCGCGCCAAGGCGGTACTGTGCCCGAACCTGCGCGTCACGCTGAAGGATCAGATCAACAAGGAGGAAACCGTCTGGCAGTACGCCAACGGACTTTCGGACTACCTGAAGGACACCTTGAACGGCGCAGAGACGCTGCCCGCAGAGCCCTTTGTCGGGCAGTTCAAGGCTCAGCGCGAAGAGGCGGAATGGGCCTTGCTGTGGCTGAACCAGGAAGGCGGCAAGGTGGAGCCGGTGGCGGAGTCGTACGTCAACCTGATTCCTACCCCGCAGGGCGGCACCCATGTGAATGGCTTGCGCACCGGCCTGACCGAGGCGATCCGCGAGTTCTGCGAATTCCGCAGCCTGTTGCCGCGTGGCATGAAGCTGACGCCGGAAGATGTCTGGCAGGGCTGCGTTTACGTGCTCAGCGTCAAGATGCAGGATCCGCAGTTCGCCGGGCAGACCAAGGAGCGTTTGTCTTCGCGCGAGACCGCCGCCTTCGTGCAGGGTGTGGTGCATGACTCGCTGGGTGTGTGGCTGAATCAGCATCCGGAGGCTGGCGAGCAGATTGCTCAACTGGTGATCGCCAACGCGACCGCACGGATGAAGCAGTCCAAGCAGGTGGTGCGCAAGAAGATCACGTCGGGCCCGGCGCTTCCCGGCAAGCTTGCAGACTGTGTGTCCTCCGATCAGGCCGTGACCGAATTGTTCCTGGTGGAGGGCGACTCCGCCGGCGGCTCCGCCAAGCAGGCTCGTGATCGCGAGTATCAGGCGGTCATGCCTTTGCGCGGCAAGATTCTCAACACCTGGGAAGTCGACAGCAACGAGGCGTTGGGTTCCGACGAAATTCACAATATCAGCGTCGCGATCGGCGTCGATCCGGGCAGTGCCGATATCTCGGGTCTGCGCTACGGCAAGATCTGCGTGCTCGCCGACGCCGATTCCGACGGCCTGCACATCGCTACCCTGCTGTGCGCGCTGTTTCTAAAGCATTACCGGCCTCTGGTGGAGGCCGGGCACATCTGCATAGCGATGCCCCCTCTGTTCCGTATCGACGCGGGCAAGCAGGTGTTCTATGCGCTGGACGAGGCGGAAAAGCAGGGTGTGCTTGATCGCCTGTCGGCGGAAGGCAACAAGTCCAAGATTCAGGTCACGCGCTTCAAAGGTCTGGGCGAAATGAACCCCTTGCAGCTGCGCGAAACCACGATGTCGCGCGATACGCGCCGTCTGGTGCGTCTGACGCTTGATGACACGCCGGCGGAACTGATCATGGACATGCTGCTGGCCAAGAAGCGCGCCGGAGATCGCAAGGACTGGCTCGAACGCGAAGGGAATCGCGCCGAGGTCTGAGGGCAGCAAGCGACTTCACCGAACTATGCGAACGATGCGCCAGACACATGAGGGCGGCTGTGCAGCTGACCTCTGATCTCTGAGCGCGATGGATGAAATACCAATGACGACTGATATAGCCGAAACCGAACGCCTGCCGCTCCGCGTGTTTGCCGAGAAGGCCTACCTCGATTATTCGATGTATGTGGTACTCGACCGCGCGCTGCCGAATATCGCCGACGGTCTCAAGCCCGTGCAGCGACGCATCATCTATGCAATGTCCGAGCTGGGGCTGTCAGCCGGGCAGAAGCACAAGAAGTCCGCACGCACCGTCGGCGACGTCATCGGCAAGTTCCATCCGCACGGAGACTCGGCCTGCTACGAGGCGATGGTCACGATGGCGCAGCCCTTCAACTATCGCTATCCGCTGGTGGATGGGCAGGGGAACTGGGGCTCTCCGGACGACCCGAAGTCATTCGCGGCGATGCGCTATACCGAGTCGCGTCTGACACCGTATGCGGCGTCCCTGCTGAACGAACTGGAGCAGGGCACGGTTGACTGGGCGCCGAACTTCGACGGCACGCTGCAGGAGCCCAAGCTGCTGCCGGCGCGACTGCCCAACATCCTGATCAATGGCACCACCGGTATTGCCGTGGGTATGGCGACCGATATCCCGCCGCACAATATCCGGGAACTGGTGCAGGCCTGCCTGCATCTGCTGAAACATCCGAACGCCCATATCGAGAAGCTTTGCGAGTTCGTGCCCGGGCCGGACTTCCCGACGTCCTGCGAGATTGTTTCCGAACCCCATGACCTGCTGAAGATCTACCAGACCGGCAACGGCCAGGTACGGGCACGTGCGCGCTGGGAGCGTGAGGATGATGGCAATCTGGTGGTCACGCACCTGCCGTTCCAGGTGTCGCCGGCTAAGGTTCTTGAGCAGATAGCCGACCAGATGCGCGCCAAGAAGCTGCCGCTGGTCGAGGATCTGCGCGATGAGTCCGATCATGAGAATCCGACCCGGTTGGTCATCGTGCCGCGCTCCAATCGAGTGGATGCAGATGCTCTGATGACGCATCTGTTCGCAACCACCGATCTGGAGCGCAGCTACCGCGTCAATCTCAACATGATTGGCCTGGATGGGCGGCCGCGGGTCAAGAACCTGAAGGACATTCTCAGCGAGTGGTTGGAGTACCGATACGCCACGGTCACCCGCCGTCTCAACCATCGGCTGGGCAAGGTCAACGATCGGTTGCATCTGCTGGAAGGCCTGCTGATCGCTTACCTCAATATCGACGAGGTCATCCACGTCATTCGTACCGCGGATGATCCCAAAGCCAAGCTGATGACCGCTTTTGGTCTCACCGAGGTGCAGGCTGATTACATTCTCGATCTCAAGCTGCGCAACTTGCAGAAGATCGAGGAGATGAAGATCAAGGGCGAGCAGGACGAGCTGGCGGCGGAACGCGCGACATTGGAAGCGCTGTTAGGTGATGACGACAAGCTCAAAAAGCTGATCGGCGACGAACTCAAGGAAGATGCCAAGAAGTACGGTGATGAGCGCCGCTGCCCGATCAATGCCAAGCCAGTCGCGCAGGCACTGGAAGCAACCGAGATCGTGCCGGCTGAACCGATCACCGTGGTGTTGTCGAAGGCGGGATGGATCCGTGCCGGCAAGGGTCATGAGCTCGACCCTACCGCGCTGAGCTTCAAGGCCGGAGACGAGTTCCTGACCGCAGCCCAGGGCAAGACCAACCAGCTGCTGGTGCTGCTGGATCAGCGCGGTCGCTGCTACACCCTCAACCCGCGCGAGCTACCCTCTGCGCGTTCGCAGGGCGAGCCCGTGACAACCAAACTGGACCTGCAGGATGGCGCACGTATCGTCGGCCTGCTGATGGGCGAGGCGGCCGATAAGCTCGTACTCGGCAGCGACGAAGGTTACGGTTTCGTGGCCCGACTCGGCGATATGGAGTCGCGCCTGCGCGCCGGCAAGGCCGTCGTGAACGTTGGCGCCAGCGCGACGGTGCTGCCGCCTTCGCGAGTTGCTGATGCCAGCCGCGATCGCTATGCCCTGGTCACTGCCGAGGGTCGGCTGCTGGTGTTCCCGCTTGCGGAATTGCCGGAACTGGCCAAGGGCAAGGGCAACAAGCTGGTGGCCTTGAAGGGTGAGGACCGCATCCTGGCCGCAACAGTGCTGCCGGCGGGCGCGAGCCTGACCCTGAACTGCGGCAAGCGCACGCTCACCCTCAAGCCTTCCGATCTGGAGAGCTACAGCGGGTCGCGCGCCAGCCGAGGCGGCCACCTGCCGCGTGGTTTCCAGCGGGTAGACAGTCTTACCGCCGAAAATATAGCCAAGTCGGGCTCTTGAGTTCCGACCGCTGACCCCTAGATTCAGCAGTATGGTTCCCACTCCCGAGGATGGCTGATGCGCGCGTTCTTCTACCTTGCGTTGACCAATATCGCTGTCATTGCCGTATTGACGGTGGTGACCACATTGCTGGGGGTCAATCAGCAGACGCCTTTGCTGTTGCTGGCGGGTGTGCTGGGCTTCGGGGGCTCGTTTATCTCCCTGGCCATGTCGAAGTGGATGGCCAAACGCATGACGGGCGCCCGGGTGATCGATCAGCCGCGCAACTCCACCGAGATGTGGCTACTGCAGACGGTGGAGCGTCAGGCCCGCGCCGCCGGCATCGGCATGCCGGAGGTGGCGGTGTACGAGGCGCCGGAGCCCAATGCCTTTGCCACCGGCATGAACAAGAACAGCGCTCTGGTCGCCGTTTCTACCGGCTTGCTCCGACACATGGGGCAGGACGAAGTCGAGGCGGTTCTGGGCCATGAGATCGGTCATGTCGCCAATGGCGATATGGTGACGCTGGCGCTGATTCAGGGCGTGCTGAATACCTTTGTGATCTACCTGTCTCGCGTGATCGGCGCGGTGGTTGATCAAGCTCTGTTCAGACGCGACGGCAGTTCCGGCAGCGGTCCAGGCTATTTCATCACGGTGATCGTGCTGCAGGTAGTGCTCGGGTTCCTGGCCCAGGCCATCGCCGCCTGGTTCTCACGCCACCGAGAGTTCAGAGCCGATGCCGCGGGTGCGCATCTCGCCGGCCGGCGCAAGATGATTGCCGCGCTGGAGCGATTGAAGGTGGCGCATGGACAATCTACGTTGCCACAGCAGATGGCGGCCTTTGGCATCAGTGGCGGGGTAGCCAAGCTATTCTCGACGCACCCGCCGCTGGAAGAGCGGGTGGCGCGCCTGCAACAGGCCGGGCAGGGTTAGCACCGTCGGCGGGTCTGATTAAAAAGGCGGCCGAAAGGCCGCCTTTTTTGTAGCCCGCGTGGCGGTGCTTTCAGTTGCTGCGCCCGACCTCGGCCGACAGCAGCACGACCTCCGGCTCCTGGACGTGATAGCCCTGAATGAAGTTCACGCCCATCTGCCACAGGCGTGCCATCACATTGGCATCCTCCACGTGCGAGACGATGACCTTGATGCGCTTGTGCTTGGCAACTTCCATCAACGTGGTCATGCGCTTCTGCATCAACTTGTCGCTGAAGTTCTTGGTGAAGCTGTAGTGAAACTTCACGAACTGCATCGGCATGTGTTCCAGAACCTGCTCGGAATTTCCGCCCACGCCAAAATGCTCGATGGCGATCTGCGCGCCGGCATCGATCAGCGCCTTGGTCAGCAGCTTGGCCTTGCGCACATGCTTTTCGAGCACGGCTTCCTGAAGTTGGAATACGACTTCGCCTGGGCGTAGCGGACGCGGCTTGAGCTGCTCCTGGAGCCACGAGACAAAAGCATCGGCATCCTTCAAGGTGTCTTCCGACAGCTTGACGAACAGGCTCGAGGACTCCTGAGCGCTGTCGCGCTTGGCTTGCACGCGCAACGCACGTGCCGTGACCCAGCGATCAATCGCAATCAGCAATCCCTGCTTCTCTGCGGCGCGAATGAACTCGGATGCATGTAATTCCTTGCCGTCCTCATCAATGACGCGCACCAGCACATCGAAGTGCTGACGGGTATCTCCTTCAAGGCTGGCGATAGACTGGTACGCCAGCTTCAGCCGGCCTTCCTCGATTGCCTTCTTCACCAGTGCGGCGACCCGATTCTCCTCAAGTTCCAGCTGCGAACTCTTCGCTGTAGGGCCCAGATTTGCGAACTGCTTGCCGCCCTTGGCAGATAGCTTGCGCGCCTCGCGGACCAGTTCGGAGGTGATCGTGCTCGCCTGTTCGCTGCCGGTGTAGGGGTAGGCGGTAACGGTTGCGGTGAGATGTGCTTCGTGGCCGGAGGTGCTGAAGATCTGCTTTGGCGCCTCAGTCGCCAGATGCTCGCCCAGCGTGGAAATGTCCTCTGCGCCGGGACGTGAAACCAGTAGCGCGACTTCGCCGCTGGAAAAGCGAAACAGCTGATCGCTAGGTTGCATCTGGGCGCGAAGCCACTCAATGACTGCGTCGACCGCCTGTTCAGCGTCATGCAGACCCAGCCGGTCCTCGGCGCCGGTGAAATCGTCAATCGCGATCAGCATCGCTGCGCGCTTGGCTTTCTGCTGGCCAGCACCGGCAATCGATGCGGCCAAAGCTTCAAAGAACGCCAGGCGCCCATTGGCCGGCTGGCCTTGGCCAACTGCCGCCACTTCTGCGCTGCTGGACTCGGAACGGATCAGCATTTCCACCAGCGGTTCGCCATCGGCCTCGCTGACCGTGAGCCGCGAGCTGATGCTGACCCGGCGGCCGTCCCGGTGCATCAGGCAGCATTCCAGCGGTTTGCCGTCCTGCTTGCCCTTCAGCAAGAGCTTCAGGTACTCCTTGACCTTGGGCATGTGATCCTGCGCGACCACGTCCATCAGCGGCAGGCCGTCCAGCTCCTCGGAGTCCTCGTAGCCAAGCAGCTGCGCAAACGCAGGATTGGCGCCCGACAGGATGCCTTCCTGCACATGGGCCACGGCATCGTTGGTGCCTGCCAGCAGCTGCTGGTGTCGAGATTCGAAGCCGTCCAGACGCTTGCGGGTGGAGCGCAGTTCGCGCTTGTGCTGGTGGTTGGCGAACTCCCGAAGCAAGACCAGTTCCAGATGCCTCAGGTGCCGCAGATCTTCATACGAAACATGGTCCACCGCGCCGGCAGCCAGGGCTGCCACCGTATCTTCCGGTGCAAAACGGGTGCTGAGTAGCAGCACCGGCAGGTCTGGCGCGAGGCGATGGCATAAATCCACGACGTCCTTCAGCGGGGCTTGCTGCAGGTTGTCGGCGCATAGCAGCAGATCCGGCGCGCCGCGACGCAGCGCCTCCTCGGTATCTTCGATGTCTGTAACCCAGGCGCAGCGGATCGGATGGCCGGCGTTGCGCAAATAGCTTTCGATGCGTTTGGCAATGCTCTCGGATTCAGCAATGACCAGCACCACGCTGCTAGCGGCGGCATGTGCTGCGGCACTCGGGGCTTCTGCGGTGGCTACCATGTGATCCATGTCTTCGACGTTGCGCCGGCCTCCTCTCGTACCAGGCGCGGTATCAGATATCCGGGCAGGCGCGCCGCAAGCTCACGCATCAGCTCCATTGCACGAGGGGCCTCCACATCGAAGTGCGCGGCTCCGGCAACCCGGTCAAGCAAGTGTAGATAGTACGGAAGGATGCCGCATTCCAACAGTCTTTCCGAAAGTTGACTCAGCGCAGCGGTCGAGTCATTGATCCGGCGCAACAGCACCGCTTGATTGAGCAGCGTGATGTTGCGGTCGCGCAGGGGTTGCAGGGCCGCCCTTACCGTGTCATCCAGTTCGTTGGCATGATTCACGTGCAGCACGAATACCTTCTGCAGGCGGCTCTGGTCCAGCCATGCCAGCAGGCGGCCGTCCACCCGCTCCGGCAACACCACCGGTTGACGGGTGTGCAGGCGCAACCGCCTTACGTGGGGGATTTTTTCGAGCCCCTGGGCAAACTCAGCCAGCTTGTCGTCGGATAGGGATAGCGGGTCGCCGCCCGAGAGGATGACTTCCTCCAGCGAGGGGTCCTGCGCGATCGTGTCGAGCGCCTCGCGCCAGTGCTCGCGTGCTGCCAGCTGTTCGCTGTAGGGGAAATGCCGACGAAAGCAGTAGCGGCAATGCACCGCGCAAGCGCCGGTGGCGATCACCAGGACCCGGCCGTGGTACTTGTGGATAAGCCCGCCGCCGCGTGTCTTATGCAGATCGCCGACCGCATCCAGTGTGTAGCCGGGTGCGGCTTCGTCCTCGGCGGGCGCCGGCCAGACCTGCAGAAACAGCGGGTCATCGGGGTCGCCGTGACGCATGCGGCCCACATAGCCTCGCGGTACGCGCAACGGAAAGCCGCGCAGGGCGCCGGCGCGCAGGGCGGGCAATTCGGGGGATAGCCCGAGTGCGGCCAGCAACGCGTCGGGCGAGCTGTAGGCCTCGCGTAGCGCGTGTTGCCATTCGGGGGCCTGCTGTCGCGGTACGTGGGCTTTCGGTATCATGCGCGCCGCATTCTGGCCGCAGTAGAGCACGGCGGCAACTTGTCACTATCTAGAGATTTCTATGGCATCCGTCAGCACCAACGAAATGAAGGCC
>JBFJKG010000042.1:0-9836 GCA_041635075.1 Solimonas sp. | reverse complement strand
CTGCCGCTGGGGCCTGCATTCGTGAGCCCCGGCATCGTCGATGTAACTGCAGTGCAGAAACGTCCGGACGAAGAGTACTTCGGGCCACTGTTGCAGGTGATCCGCTACCAGACGCTGGATGAGGCCATCGAGATCGCCAATCAGACCCAGTACGGCCTTTCCGCGGGCATGCTGGGCGACGATACGGCCGACTTCGACTACTTCCTGCAGCGCGCCCGCGCCGGCATCATCAACTGGAACCGCCCCACTACCGGCGCCTCAGGCAGCTTTCCTTTTGGCGGCATCGGCGCCAGCGGCAATCACCGCGCCAGCGCTTACTACGCGGCTGACTACTGCGCCTATCCTGTCGCCAGCGCCGAAGCCGCCGCGAGCGTCCTGCCTAAATCACCTTTGCCCGGGCTTGCACCATGAGCACGGCGATCGAGGCGAACTTCGACGGCCTGGTCGGACCGACACACCACTACGCCGGTTTGGCCGCAGGCAACATCGCCTCCTCACGCAACGCCGCACAGGTATCCAATCCACGCGCTGCCGCCCTGCAAGGTCTGGCAAAGATGCGGGCGCTCGCAGCCCTCGGCATGGCGCAGGGCGTACTGCCCCCTCACGAGCGCCCCCATTTGCCGACACTCCGTCGGCTTGGTTACTCCGGCAGCGACGTTGAAGTGCTGCAGCATGCTGCCCGGCAATCGCCGGACCTGCTGTCGGCAGTGAGTTCGGCCTCGGCCATGTGGACGGCCAACGCCGCTACCGTGGCCCCCAGCGCGGACTGTGCCGACGGTCACGTGCACTTCACGCCCGCCAACCTTTGCACTCACCTGCACCGGTCCATAGAAGCCGACTCCACGGCGCGTGCGCTGATCGCGACGTTTCCCGACCCACGCCACTTTGTCCATCACGCCCCGCTGCCGGCCACCCCTGCCCTAGGCGATGAAGGCGCCGCCAATCACACACGCCTGTGCAGCGACTACGGCGAACCTGGTCTGCAACTGTTCGTCTACGGCCGCGGCAGCGACGGCACCGCGGCGCCTCAGCGCTATCCGGCCCGCCAGACCCTCCGCGCGGGCGAGGCGGTGGCGCGCCTACACCGGCTGAATCCTGCGCTGACGTTTCACGCCCAGCAGAATCCGGATGTCGTTGATCAGGGTGTATTCCATAACGACGTCATCGCCGTTGGCAATCGCGAATTGCTGCTGTATCACGAGCAGGCATTTGTCGATCCGCAGGCATTGCGTGCGTGGATCTGCACGCACTTCCCAGGCGCGCGGCGGCCAATCTTTGCCGAGATCGGAAACGATGAAGTCAGTGTGGCCGATGCCGTGCACGCTTACCTGTTCAACTCGCAGCTGATCTGCCCTCCGACAGGTGGGATGCAACTGGTGGTCGCCAGTGAATGCCAGGAACACGCCGGCGTCTGGCATGCGCTACAGCGCCTGATCGCCGATCCCGGCAATCCGCTCAGCGCGGTACAGGTGTTTGACCTGCGTCAGTCCATGCGCAACGGCGGCGGTCCCGCCTGCCTGCGTCTGCGAGTGGTACTGAACGCTGATGAGCGCGCTGCGGTCAATCCCGGCAGCTGGATCACGGAATCACGCTATGCCGAGCTGTGCGCCTGGGTGAACCGACATTACCGCGATCGACTTTCACTGGATGACTTGGCCGACCCCAAGCTGCTGGACGAATCACGCACCGCGCTGGATGCCCTGACCAAGCTGCTGAAGCTGGGCACTCTCTATGATTTTCAACGCGCCTGACCCTTGCCTTTGGCTCCCGACATGAACGATTTTCACTGGCGCTGGTACGCTTGGCCACAGCTGGACCCGGACACGCTTTACACCTTTCTGAAGCTGCGCAGTGATGTCTTTGTGGTGGAGCAGAATTGTGTGTTCCCAGAGATGGACGGCATTGATCCGCTTTGCACCCACCTCTGCGGTCGCGATGATCAGGGGCGGATGCTGGTCTACCTGAGGGTGGTCCCCGTCGGAGTGGAGCGCACTGCCCACGTACTTGAGGGTGAACGCGCAGTCATGAGCGATGGCCCCGCGCTAGGTCGCCTGGTCGTGGCCGAACGTGCCCGAGGCCGGGGCCTGGCACGGGCAGCAATGGAAGAAGGCTTGCGCGTCTGCGGCTTCCGGCACGATGGCCTGCCGGTGTACCTGTCGGCGCAACAACACCTGCAGCCGTTCTACGCCAGCCTGGGCTTCACGGCGATCTCGGCGCCATATCTCGAAGACGGCATCTGGCATATCGACATGCGGCGGGCCGCCGAAGCTGTCAGCAGCTGAGCCGCTATACTCGGCGCTGTCTCCAGCCCACGTCCGATCGCCAACGCGCCGTTCATGTATACCGATTTTTTCCAGCTCCGGGAGATGCCGTTCTCGATCTCTCCGGATCCGGCCTATCTGTACATGTCACCGCGCCACCAGGAGGCGCTGGGTCATCTGCTGTATGGCACGGGACAGTATGGGGGCTTCGTACAGCTGACCGGCGAAGTGGGCACCGGCAAGACCACGATCGTGCGCACGCTGCTGGAACAGAAGCTGGCGAATCTGGACGTGGCGATGATTCATAACCCGCGCCAGAACGAAGAAGAGTTTGTGCAATCGATCTGCGACGAACTCGGAATCAGCTACCCGCGCGAACGCCTGACCTTGAAGGTGCTGGTGGATGCGCTCAATGAACATCTGCTGCGCAGCCATGCCGCCGGACGGCGAACGGTCGTCATCATCGACGAGGCCCAGAACCTGCAGCCCAGCGTGCTTGAACAGGTCCGCCTGCTGACCAACCTTGAAACCAGCAAGGAGAAGCTGCTGCGGATCATGCTGATCGGCCAGCCGGAACTGTCAGCCCTGCTGGCGCGGCCCGACCTGCGTCAGTTGGCCAGCCGCATCACCGCGCGCTATCACCTGACCCCCTTGTCGGCGGCCGAGACGCGCGAGTACATCGAGCATCGGCTGCGGGTCGCTGGCGCGCAGAACGAGATCTTCCCGCAGGCAGCGATACAGAAGGTCTACCAGTACGCCCGCGGCGTACCGCGCCTGATCAATATCATCTGCGACCGCGCACTGCTCGGCGCCTACGCGCAGCAGACCCGCAAGGTCACACCGCAAATCGTCAGCAAGGCTGCGACCGAAGCCCTGGGCCAATTGCCCGGCGAGCTTGAGATCGGCCCTCGCAAGCGCATGCAGTGGACCGACTACGGCTGGGTTGTGGCCGTGGCACTCTGCACTGCCCTGTTTGTGTGGAGCTACACCCGGGCACCTACACCAGCCACCCCCATAGCCATCGGGGAACAGGCAACGGTGAAGCCACCCGCAGCGGCCAACTCGAAGACGCTTGATGCCGCCGATGCGAAGGTTCCGGCACAGCCTCCGCTGGCCACGCCACCGACGCTCGCGCCGGCCCTGCCTGCGAACCCAGCTGGCGGCGCAGCGCGCAAGGAAGAGGGGGAGGTGGCAGCGCTGTCCAGTACTGCGCAGCCGCTCAATGTCGTGGTTGGTCGCATGATCCGTCTCTGGGACACGAAACTGACCATTCCCCGCGGCGAGTCTGTGTGTGAAACGCTGCACCGCCGTGGCCTCGAGTGCTATCGCAGCCAGGGTTCATGGACCGATCTCGGCCAGATGAACCGACCGGCGGTGCTCACCCTGGAGCTTCCCGAACTGGGCACGCAGTATTTCCTGCTGCGCCAACTCTCGACCACACACGCCAGCCTTGATACCGCGCTCGGCGCGCTGCAAATGCCGCTCGACGAGCTGGAATCGGTATGGAACGGCGAGTTCCTGCTGCTGTGGCGCCGCGAGACTGCGGAAACCTACATTGGTGAGGGCACAGGCGGCGCGTCGATTCCCTGGCTCTGGCAAAGACTTGCGGCGATGGGCGCCGCCACGCTGCCGGACCCGATCCCGCGCCGCTATGACTCCGGCTTGAACGTAGCGTTGAAGAATTTCCAGCGCGAGCGCGGTTTGATCGTCGATGGCACCGCCGGCATACGCACGCTGATCGCGCTCGGCGAGGGCCAGCCCGGCACTCCAACCTTAGCGGCGCCCAATCCCTGAAATGAGCTATATCCTCGAAGCGCTGCGTCGCGCTGAACGCGAACGCCACCTGGGACAGGCGCCGACGGTGCAGACATTGACGCACACCAGCGCGCCTCAGGATCGGGTGCCATGGTGGCGCACCTCGAGACTTGCCTTGGCGGCAATCGTCTTGTTGCTGGTAGCGACCGCGTTTCTGCTGTGGCGCAAACCGATAGTCGATACACCGGCAGCCGTGCCGGTCGCAGAACCTGCAGAGCCGGCGCCAGCGCCCGTCACGGCAGTAACCAAGGAACCGACGCCGGCCCCCGCAGCGGTCGCTCCAGAAGTGACGGTGGCAACGCCGCCGCCCTCCGTACCGGCCACCCACACCACCCCCCCGGCAACCGGACAACCGCTGCAAGCGGCGATCGAGGCTGCCGAGGCCGCTGAGGTCATCGCCGATGATGAAGACTTGAGCTCGCTGGACGATTTGGCAACGCCATTTGCTGCAGAGGCAACGACGGATACCGCAACCACCGAAGTCACGCCGCGGCACCCTGCCCCGATGCCAACTCCGGCACCGGTGCCCGCGTCAGCGCCCCCTGCAACCAGCCCCGCGACGCAGCCGGAGACAGAACCGCCACTCCTGCGCGATATGCCCAGCAGCTACCGCGCGCGGTTCCCGTCGGTACGGATGGATGTGCATGTGTACAACGATGACCCCTCCCGTCGCTGGATCATGGTTGACGGGCGCCGTTACGGTGAGGGTGATACCTTGGCGTCAGGGCCTCGCATCATGGCGATCCGCGCAGAAGGCGTGATCTTCGACCATGCCGGTCAGCGGGTCATGCTGCCGCTGACCCGCTGACCGGCTCGTCTCAGGCGGCGGTCAGCGCGACGCAGGCGCGTTCCAGTCGCTCAAGACCATCGGCCACATCAGCCTCGGTGATGTTGAGCGCGGGGGCAAAGCGCAGCACGTCCGGCCCCGCCACCAGCAGCCATACACCCTCCTTGATGGCCGCATTGACGACCTCCTTGGCGCGCCCCTTCCACGACTCGCTCATCGGCGCGCCGATCAACAGACCCATGCCGCGCGCCGCTCCAAATATGCCGTAGCGCTCACTGAGCGTGGCCAGACCTGAGCGCAGCTGACCCGCACGTACGTTGACGTTGTCCATGAGTTCAGGCTTCAGCAGTTCCGTGAGCACGGCTCCGGCCACGGCGCAGGCCAGCGGGTTGCCGCCATAGGTCGAGCCGTGAGTGCCGAACGCCAGCACCTCCGCCAGCTTTGCCGTCGTCAGCATCGCCCCGACCGGAAACCCGCCGCCCAAGCCCTTGGCGGTCGTCATCACGTCGGGGGTCACGCCGAACTGCTCGTGGGCGTAGAGCGTGCCGGTGCGGCCGTTGCCGGTCTGAACCTCGTCGTAAACCAGCAGTGCATTGTGCTCGTCGCACAATTTACGCACCGCCTGCGCAAACTCGGGCGTCGCCGGGGTCACGCCACCCTCGCCCTGCAGCGGCTCCATGACCACTGCGCAGACCGAGTCATCCATTGCCGCCTTCAGCGCCGCGATGTCGTTGTACGGCAAATGGCGAATACCGCCTGGCAGCGGCTCAAACCCCTGCGTGTACTTGGCCTGACCACCAACGCTGACCGTGAACAAGGTACGTCCATGGAAGGCGTTGAGGAACGAGATGATCGTGTGCTTGTGCGGCCCGTGGGTCGTAGAACCCCAGCGACGCGCCAGCTTGAACGCCGCCTCGTTGGCCTCGGCGCCGGAATTGCAGAAAAAGACGCGCTCCGCAAAGGTCGACTGCGTCAGCTGCTGCGCCAGCTTCAGTGCCGGCTCGTTGGTCATCACGTTGGACAGATGCCACAGCTTGCCGGCCTGCTCGGTCAATGCGCGCACCAGCACCGGATGGGCATGTCCCAGCACCGTCACCGCGATACCGCCGGCAAAGTCCACATACTCGCGACCCTGCTGATCCCACAGACGCGACCCGCGGCCACGCACCGGAATCAACTCGGCCGGCTGGTAGTTGGGAACCATAACCTCGTCAAAGGTCTGACGCGTCAGTTGGGACATGGGTAACCTCGAAAGTAAGGCGGGCGGCAACACGACAGTACAACTAGAAAGGGCCCGCCAGATGGCGAGCCCTTATCTTAAAACTTCGGTGGTGGAGCGGAAGGGGATCGAACCCTCGACCTTCGCATTGCGAACGCGACGCTCTCCCAGCTGAGCTACCGCCCCACGCGAGGACGCGTATTCTACCGATCGGCACCCAAAACACCAGCTTTGCACCCGACTCAGCCTCAACGGGTTCTGCGTCACGGACGATGCGCAGCGACCAAACTCCGGCGCGTGGCCGCCAAAACACGCTCCGCCAAGACGCCGTGGCGGCCCTTTTCTGCAGCAGCGTCACCGTGGAAGCCGGGCTGCTGATCACAGACTTGCGCGGCCCCCTTCCCGACCGCCGAAAAGCCTGCTAAAAAGCGCGCCATCAGCCGAGGTAAAGCCACCACGGGTTGTCGTACGAGAAGACCGATGCCGCGTAAGCCGAAGAAGCAGCCTGCACAACCTGAAGCCTCCAAGGGCTACGACGAGTTCGTGGACGATAACGATGGCGATGGTGATGGCGAAGATGTCGGTACGCTCGAACGCGAAGCCGACGCACATCATTCCAAGTCACGTGACTGGCGCGACGTCGAGAAGCTCAAGGAAGAGCGCGAGTTGCGTCAGCTAATTGATGACGATCTCGATTTCGATCTGGACAGCCCGCGACTGCGGCGCCGCTAACGTCGCACCACAGGCGCCTTACGCTTCGGGCGGGTGTGGCGTCAGTTCGCGCTGAAGGTGCGCGAACGCCTCATCGGTATCGTCGCAGATGCGCAAGAGGTTAAGGTCTTCCGGTGAGATGAGTCCGCGCTTCACCAGTTCGCCAAAATCCACCAGACCATCCCAGAATTCACGCCCGTAGAGCAGGATCGGCATGGGCCCCGCCTTTCCGGTCTGCGCCAGTGTCAGCAATTCGAACAGTTCATCCAGCGTGCCAAACCCGCCCGGGAAAAACACGGCACCGCGCGCAATCTTGACGAACCAGAACTTGCGCATGAAGAAGTAGTGGAACTCGAACGCCCGGGCATCATCAACGTAGGGATTGAGATGCTGCTCGAACGGCAAGGAGATATTGAGCCCAAGGTTCAGCTCTGAATCTACGCGCGCACCCCCTTCGTGCGCGGCCTGCATGATGCCGGGCCCTCCGCCGGTGCAGACGTAGTAGCGTTCAGCGGGGGCATGCGTCGCCAGCGTCCACGCCGCCATTTTCTCGGCTAGCGCGACGGCCTCCGCGTAGTAGTCGCGCCCATTGGCGTCGGGCCCGGGTTTCAGCCGTGCTGACCCGAGGAACATTACGGTGTTGTGCAACTTCAAGGCGCGGAACCGCGTCTCCGGCTCCATGTACTCGCTGAGGATGCGCAGTGCGCGCGCCTCCGGACTCATCAGGAAGGCTTCGTTCTTGTAGGCTTTGGTCATCGGCATGTGCCGATTATGTCAGGTGCCGCAGCTTCGCCGTCTGATTCTCGCTTGTCAGTCTGCGGCCAGCGGTTTGCCGTCTGAGCTGACCCACACTACGGACTCCGACACCCGTGGAAACGGCAACTCGGCCAGTCGATCAATCGCATTCTGCAGTTCGCGCGAGGGATCGATGGCGGCCGTCCGCCCCTCTATCAGGTCGGTCGCAAATGCATGCGCCGACAGCCGCAGATACCGCTCTTCCATGTAATGCCCAAACAGCACTGCATTCTGGGTCGGGTAGTAGCTGCGCACCCGCATCCAATGCTTGGTCTTCTCGCCGGCATCCCAAACCGTGAACCAACCACCCGGGATCAGCATGATGGACAGCAGCCCCTGAAGTTCCTTCTCCGGCGACAGCACCGGCCGAGCGCGCGGCTGCGGAGCGGCTGCGGCCGTGCTGGTCCCATCTGGCGACGACGCTCCCTCCACCTTCCGAGTGGCGTACTCGCCGTGCGCTTGAGCCTCTGCCCGCTCCAGATAGGCTTGCAGCAGACCAGCCAGCACCTCTTCCAGCTTGGCCTCCGAGAAACCGATATTGGCCAGCCGCCGTGACAGCGCCGCGATGATTTCGGCTTCTTCACCCGCGCTGTGTTCAGAGCCTTGCTCAAACGGCTCCAGGCTGGTCAGCACCCGCTCGACCAGATCCATGGTCTGATTCCAGGACTCACCCTGGACGCCGCTGCGGATGTAATCCAGGCATAGCAGCGGACCGAATCCCGACAGCATCAACCGCATCACGCCGGCAGGCATCGGCCGCTCGCCGATCTGCCGGCGCAATTCGTGCGCAACCACGCGGCGTACGCGCTCGAGCTTGGCCCGATTGCGCTGCTGTAGCTGCTCGTCCTGTTCGCGCAGGAAATTGTCGGCGGTTTGCTCGTCGACGGCGACGGTCTGCGCCGACTTGAGCTTGGCCGGATCCAGGCTGAATGCCTGGGCCATCGCCTCAATCAGGCCCTGTAACTCATTGAGTACGCGCGGGGGGGCGGCCGCATCGGCAGAGCCGAACTGCAGCAGCATCTCGAACAGGTCGTTGGCAGTGCGCCGGGCTGGATGCGCAGGGTCGGTAAAGAATTGCGGGTCGGCCAACGCCGTTTTCATGACAGGCAGCTGCAAGCGCGCCAGCCACGGTTTCAGGTGTTCCGAAAGACGGGGATCACGGTAGTACCCGTCGAACATCCGGGCGACCAGTGCCACGTTCTGCGGTGGCAGCCATGCCGGCGCCTGCGGACGCTTGCCTTGCGCGTAGGCAGTCAGGATCTGCGAAATGTCCTGCGAAAGTCCGGCGTCGGAGTAGTCCGCGTGCCCGGCATGGCCACTACCGCCAGGCCAGCCGCCCGGCATCGCGCCGGCAAGCGCAGCACCCGCTGCGGCCGGCTGTACACCAAAACCGCCGCTGGGATAACCCTGAGCGACACCACCTGCGGATGAGGAATAGCCTTGAGGCCCCATGCCACCTGGATAGGCCGGGGTGCCTGCGTAGCCCCCGCCACCGGGGCCCGCGGTCGGCACGCCAAGAAATCCATTGAGCGTTGAGGCATCCATGCCGCTGGTCCAAGGTGGGGCCTGATCTGCCCCCCCCACACCGGACAAGCTCGTGCCATTGGCAGCCGGCTGTCCCCCACCACGGACGCGGTGCGACATTGCGCTGTCGATCTTCGGCTCTATGCCATGGACCGCCAGCAACTGGTTGGCGCCAACAAACACCTCGGAAAGCCGCCCCACCACGACTCGATCAAACAGCTTGTAAATCACCAGCTTGATCGGAAACTCGACCTGAAGATCCTTCACCGAATTCTGGAACGCGCGAATGATGCGCGCGGGGGACATCGCATCCTGACTGACGCCGCCCGGGGCAAGATCGGCCAACCGCGACAGGCGCCGCTGCAGTTCCACCAGCTCGTGCGCGTGCAGCGAGGTCGCCTTGGTCTCCATGTTATTCACGGCAAGACGCTCTTCGAGCACGTCGCCATCCTGCAGCGACCACTCGCTCATATCCTCAAGATTGGCGGCGCTGCTGCCCGCGTTTTGCGGCTCAAATTCGGACAAGGCCGAATGCAGCGCATCCTGGAACGCCTTGATGATCTTGGCGCGCTGCACGCGAACAATCCGCATCGTATCCAGATACAGACGCTGCTCATCACCACCGCGAGCCTTCTCCGCGGAGTCGAACAGGATGTCGTCGGCCTTCTCGAACATCTCGCGCAACTGCTCGCCCAGCACCGATACCGCCATGCTGTGCAACGCG
>JBFJKG010000041.1:0-9885 GCA_041635075.1 Solimonas sp. | reverse complement strand
TCAGGCATTCAAGGTGGACGGCGGCGAACTGACGGTGGAAGCCGTCGACAACCCGGACTACAACCCGAACATTGAAGTCAACGTCATCGGCTTTGCGCGATTGCTGGGCGATGTGATCAAGGGTCTGCTGGGTGTGTTCGCGTTCTTTGGTCTTGCGTTCATCATCACCGTGGTGCTGCTGTACTGGTACACGCGATCAAGGCGCATCACCTTCACCGCGCTGATCGTGGCGATGCTGCCGGTGATGTGGCTGATCGGCGTGTTGCCGCTGATCGGCTACGGCATCGACCCGATGTCGATCCTGGTGCCGTTCCTGATCTTCGCGATCGGCGTATCCCACGCGGTGCAGATGACCAGCGCCTGGCGTCTTGAGGTCATGTCCGGCAGCAACTCGGTTGATGCTGCGCGTGGCGCCTTCACCAAGCTGTTCATACCGGGCGCCGTGGCGTTGCTGACCGAGGCTTTGGGATTTGGCGTGATCATGTTCATCGACATTCCCATCGTGCACGAGCTCGGCATCACCGCCTGCATCGGTGTGCTGCTGATGATCATCACCAACAAGATGATCCTGCCGATTATTCTCAGTCATCTGACGCTGGAGCAGTCCAGCCTCAAGCACTCAGAGAACGCGATGTTCAGCGACACCTCGCCGCTGACGCGCATTATTGGCGCCTGCGCTCAGCCCAGGGTGGCGGCGGTGGTGTTTGCGGTAACCATCGTCGTGTTGGCGGCGGCAACCTGGAAATCCGGTGATCTGGTCATCGGTGACACCGGCATTGGCCAGCCCGAGTTGCATGAGGATTCCCGCTACAACACGGACAGCGCGACCATCGCCAGCACCTACGATATCGGCGTCGATGTGCTGACCGTGATCGTCGAGGCCAAGGACTTCCAGGGCGATTCCTGTCTGCAGTACTCGGTGGTGGGTCTGATCGACCAGTTCGAGCTTTACGTGCGCGGCATCGAGGGCGTGCGTTCGGTGACCAGCGTTGCTGGCATCGGCAAGCTGGTGATTTCGGCTTTCAACGAGGGCAATCCGCGCTGGCGCGCGCTGCCGCGCAGCGAAGTGGGGTTATCGACCGGCTCCAAGGCGTTTGATCCGAACCTCGGACTCAACAACGAGAGTTGCCGGGCGATTCAGGTGCTGATCTTCACCAAGGATCATGAGGGCGCGACGATCGCGCACATCATTTCCGAGATCAAGCGGTTCATTGCGGCACACCCGGTCGAGGGCGTGAACATGCGTCTGGCCAGCGGCAATGTCGGCGTCATGGCGGCCACCAACGAATCCGTTTCGTCGGCCGAAGTCACGATGCTGCTGGCGCTGTTCGGCGCGTTGGTTCTGTTCTGCCTGGCTTCGTTCCGCTCGTGGATCGCGACGATCTGCGTAATGGTGCCGTTGATTCTGGTCTGCGTGATGTGCAATGCACTGATGGCGACGCTGGATATCGGTCTCAAGGTTGCAACCTTGCCGGTGGTGGCATTGGGGGTGGGTGTGGGCGTGGATTACGGCCTGTACCTGTTCGAGCGTATCCAGCACTACATGGAGGACCCGGCCATGGACTTCCGTACGGCCTTCATTGGCGCGATGCGCGACCGCGGCGCCGCGGCGGTGTTTACCGCCGTGACGATGTCGGTGGGTGTGGCGACCTGGACCATGTCGGCGCTGAAGTTCCAGGCCGATATGGGCCTGCTGCTGGCGTTCATGTTCTTGGTCAACATGTTTGGCGCCGTGTGCCTGCTGCCGGCCATGGGAGCCTGGTTCTACCGCGATAGCGGCAAGGTCGCGCGCTGAAGCTTGCCCGCTGGGGCTGACGCAGGCTTCAGGTCTGCGGCAGTCCCACTGAGGGTTGCGGATGTCCGGGGCGGGGTGCGGTGATGCGTCGCTCACCTGAGCCGATCGCACCGGCCTAGGTATCGGTGGAAAAAGCGGGTGCTCTCCGGTAGCGGGACTCTCCGCTGCGCGCGCCGGAAGCCCGCCTTTCTTGCGTCGGGCGGATGGTTTCCGAACGCCATTCGCAAACTACCCCATTTGCAGCAGGCGGCGGCGTTCAGCCAGCCGGTAATGTCGGGACAAGATCGCCGATCTCGGATGGCCCGCAACGCAGTGTTGGCAGGCACGCGAGCGGCGAGCACGTGTATAGACCGGAGGATACTGCGATGAGCGAACTGGCTACCGAGAAGCTGGTTTCTGTGGATTCCCATGTGCACTTCACCGATGACTGGGTGAAGCAGCGCCTGCGCAAGGAGATGCACGCAGTCTGGGACGAGGCCAACCGTAAGGCGGAAGAGTACGGCGCCACTGTGCTGCGCGGTGGGCAGCCGCAGCTGGAGCTGGAGGATTTCGTCGATCCCGAGGCGGCCAAGGATCCGGGTCATTTCAATCCGGAGGGCAAGATCAAGGCGATGGACCTGGACGGGGTCTACGCCGAGGTCATTTTCCCTGAGCTTGCCGGTGCCAAGATCGTCAATCCGGCGCTGATGGGCAACGACTGGAAGGAAGTGTTCCAGGGCTATAACAACGCGATGGCGGACTTTGCCGCCTATGATCCGGTACGGCTGATGACGGCCTACCAGTTGCCGCTGTTCGACATCGATTTTGCGATCAAGGAAGTGGAACGTCTTGCGCGCGACAAGAAGGCGCGCTGCGTGCAGCTGACGCCATTCCCGTCCGATCTGGGGCTGCCCGACTTCTACGACGCACGCTACCAGCCGCTATGGAAAACGCTGGAGGAGACCGGGCTTACGGTCCTCAACCATCTCGACCTGAAGAAGGAGCTGTGGGATGTGTTCCGCCGCGACCCGACGCCGCAGAAGGGCATCTTCACCGGCCTGGCCTGGGCGCCGTTGGCAGAGACGATCTGCATGTGGATTCTCACCGGGACCTTGGAGAAGTATCCCAAGTTGAAGGTGCTGTTTGTGGAACCGGGCCTTGGCTGGCTGCCGTGGTTCTTCGAGGCCTTGCTGGATCCGCGCATGCATCAGCACTACACCTTCCCGGGCGTCAAGCGGCCGCCGTCGGAGACGTTCCGCCAGCAGTGCGGCGCCACGTTCATGTATGAACCCAAGGGGCTGGCTGACTGCTACAAGTACTTCGGACCCGACTGTCTGTACTGGTCCACCGACTTTCCGCATCCGGCGACCTGCTGGCCGCACTCGCGCAAGCAGGTTGTCAGCCAGTTTGCGGAGGCCGGCATCCCCGAGGCTGATCGCATCAAGATCACCTCCGGCAATGCACTGAAGACCTTCGGCCTCGGCTGATCAGCAGTTGGTGCGGCCTTCTGGCGCAGCGTCGTCCGAGAGGATGGCGCTGCGCATACGTCCGGAACCTAGGCTCCGGAGCAGTATCCCATTTGAACAGTTTTGACCAAGGTGCGACATGGCTGGTGTTCTTCAAAACCTGAAAGTACTTGATCTGACCTCCGGCATCGCCGGCCCGATGACGACGATGCTGCTCGGCGACAACGGTGCCGATGTCATCAAGATCGAGCCCCCCGGCGGTGACCCCGCACGCACGCTCGATGGCCCGCAGAAGCTCGGCTATGCGGTGTGGCAGCGTGGCAAGCGCAGTGCCTTCCTTGATCTCGCCAAGGCTGAGGACAAGAACGTGTTGCTGGCGTTGGTCAAGACCGCCGACATTCTCGTCGAGTCGCATGCGCCCGGCGAAACCGCCAAGCTCGGCATCGATTACGCCACGCTGTCCAAGCTCAATCCGGGCCTGATCTATTGCTCGATCACCGGCTACGGTCGCGACAACCCGCACAGCGATCGTCCGGCGATTGATGCGCTGGTGCAGGCGCGCACCGGCCTTATGTATGAGCAGCGCGGCTGGGCCGAAGGCGCGCTCAACCACATCAGTGGGTTGCCGGATCCGTATCCCGATCTCGAGATTCCTCAGGACCAGGTGCAGGGCGCGCCGCGTCCGGGGCCGCTGTTCGTGGCCTCGCAGTGGCCAAGCCTGGGTGCATTCTTCAACGCCTCACTCGGCATCGCAGCGGCGCTGCGTGCACGCGAGATCACCGGCAAGGGCCAGTGGGTCGAGACTTCGCTGTTGCAGGGCGCATTGGCGGGAGCCGCCGGCGTCTGGCAGCGCGCCGAAAAGCCGGACGCACCCGGCTTCGATACCTGGATCCTCAACTGCAAATCGTCCAAGGGCCATTTCCAGGCCAAGGACGGCAAGTGGCTGCACAACTGGGTGCCCAATCCGCGCTTTATTCTGCAGGCTGCGGCTGGCGACACGCTCAATGCCTCACCCGACCTGACCGTGCAGAATGACCCGGACCGCTTCGGCACCGGGCCGGAAGAAATCCTGGTGATGTCGCACTACCAGCCGCTGCTGGCCGAGGCCGTTGCCAAGTTCCCGGTCCAGGACTGGATCGAAGCCGCCGCTACCGCTGAGATGACGATGCAGCCGGTACGCAGCGTCGAGGAGTCGCTGGCTGATCCGGCGTTCCTGGAAGATGGCTGCGTCACCGAGACCGTGCATCCCGAGCTGGGCAAGATCCGCACGGTCGGCAATGGCTACAACATGAGCCTGACCCAGGGTGCGCCCGGCAAGCCGCCGGTCAGGCCTGGCGCCAATACCGACGAGATCAAGAGCGAGGCTGCCAAGATCATCGCCGAGGCCAAGGCGGCAACCGCCGCGCAGAAGAAGGGCGACCTCAAGGCACCGCTCGAAGGCATCACGGTGCTGGATCTGGGCCTGGCGATCGCCGGTCCGTTCGGCACCCAGCTGCTGTCTGATCTCGGCGCCACCGTGATCAAGATCAACGGCCTGTTCGATCTGTTCTGGCACCGCGTGCATATCGCCTACATGGCCAACCGCGGCAAGAAGTCGATCACGCTGAATCTCAAGGACCCGCGTGCGATGAAGATCCTGCTGGACCTCGTCGCCAAGGCCGACGTCGTCCAGCACAACATGCGCTATGACGCCGCCGAGCGCCTGAAGATCGACTACGAGTCACTGAAGAAGCTCAACCCCAAGCTGATCTACTGCCATACGCGGGGCTTTGAGCGCGGCGTGCGTGCATCGCTGCCCGGCAATGACCAGACCGGTGCCTGCCTGTCCGGCATCCAGTACGAGGATGGCGGCATGGGCCGCGCCGGCGAGAACGGTGAGGTGGGCCGCCCGCTGTGGAGCTTCACCAGCTTTGGTGACACCGGCAACGGTTTCCTGTCGGCCATCGCCATCTGCAATGCGATCTACCACCGTGATCGCACCGGCGAAGGCCAGTTCTGCGATACGTCGATCATCAACGCCGCGCTGCTCAACACCAGCTACGCCGTGGCTGGGCCGGATGGCAAGGGTTTCGAGCGTCCGCGCATTGGCGGCGATCAGATCGGCTTCGGGCCGTTCCATCGCCTCTACGAAACGGCAGACAACTGGATCTGCGTGGCTGCCCGTGCCAAGGTCGAACAGGACAAGCTGCTGGCCACGCTCGGCGCTTCCGACGCCAGCCAGATCGGTGCCAAGATCAAGGCACTCAGCGCAAAGGACGCGTTCACCATGCTCGACGGCGCCGGCGTGCCGGTGGAGATCGTCGACGCGGAGTTCTCGCGCAAGCTGCACGACGATCCGATCGCGCAGAAGCACAAGTGGGTGGTGTCGTATCCGCATCCGGTGGTTGGCAAGCTGGACCAGATCGGCCTGCTGTTCTCGCTGTCCGATACCCCGGGTGTGATCCAGGGACGGCCGCTACTGGTCGGCGAACACACCAAGGAAATCATGGCGTCAATGGGCTATAGCGAGGACGACATGAAGACCATGGAAGAGCAGTTCGCCATCGGTTTTGTGGGCATGCCGCGGATGCCGCCTCGGCCCGCACCTACCGCTGGCCAGGCGCCGAAGCAGGGCATGGCCGGCATGCTCGACCAGGTTGCGAAGAAGGAGTGAGCTGAAGGCAACCAGCGGCTGTGTCGCCTGCGGACCCCCGGTGTCACCGGAGGTTCCCATCCGGCCCCGCAGGCAGAAGGCCGGCGCAATGCGCCGGCCTTTTCATTTGCCGCGCAGACCGACGACCACGGCGCATCAGCGGCTCCAGTGCCGAGACTCATCCGCTACAGTGCAGACTGAAGACAATGCGGAGTGTCAGCAGCGATGGCAGTTGAACATCTGGATGTGCTGGTTGTGGGAGCGGGCCTGTCCGGTATTGGTGCCGGGTATCACCTGCAGACGCTGTGTCCCAACAAGCGCTACGCCATACTCGAAGGGCGTGACTGCAGTGGCGGCACCTGGGATCTGTTTCGCTATCCCGGTATCCGTTCAGATTCCGACATGTATACGCTGGGCTATTCATTCCGCCCGTGGACCGATGCCAAGGCGATTGCGGATGGTCCATCGATCCTGAACTACGTGCGCAAGACCGCGCAGGACTATGGCATCGATCAGAAAATCCGTTACCAGCACTGGGTCAAGCGCGCGTCCTGGTCCACCGCCGATGCCTGCTGGACGCTGGACATCGAGCAGGGTCCCGACAAGACGCCGCTGCAGCTGACGTGCAGCTTCCTCTATATGTGCAGCGGCTACTACAGCTACGAGCAGGGGTACACGCCGGACTTCGATGGCACCACGAACTTCAAGGGACGCATCGTGCATCCGCAGAAGTGGAGTGATGACATCGACTACGCCGGCAAGCGCGTGGTCGTGATCGGCAGTGGCGCCACTGCAGTGACCCTGGTTCCGGAGATGGCCAAGACGGCCGCGCATGTGACGATGTTGCAGCGCTCTCCCACCTACATCCTCGCGCTGCCGGATGAGGATGTAATCGCCAACACCTTGCGGCGTTTCCTGCCTGCCAAGCTGGCCTACGGCCTGACCCGCTGGAAGAACGTGCTGATGGGCATGCTGTTCTTTCAGCTATGCCGGCGTGCTCCGGGCCTGATCAAGGACATGGTGCGCAAAGGCGTGCGTCAGGCGCTGGGACCGGACTACGACATCAATACCCACTTCACACCGCGCTACAACCCCTGGGATCAGCGCATGTGCCTGGTGCCCAATGGTGATCTGTTCAAGACCATCAGAAGTGGCAAGGCGTCGATCGTGACCGACCATATCGAGACCTTCACCGAAACCGGCATCCGCTTGAAATCGGGCGCCGATCTTCCGGCTGATCTGGTGGTGACGGCCACTGGCCTCAACATGGTGGCGCTTGGCGGCATGGCGATCAGCGTTGATGGTCAGCCCGTCGACCTGGCAAAGACGCTCAACTACAAGGGCATGATGTGCAGTGGCCTGCCGAACATGGCGTCAGCGCTGGGCTACACCAATGCATCGTGGACGCTGAAATGTGATCTCACCAGTGCCTATGTATGCCGCTTGCTGAACTACATGGATGAGCAGGGCTATCGGCAGTGCATGCCGCAGAACAACGATCCGACGGTCAGCGAGCAGCCGCTGATCGATTTCTCATCGAGCTATGTGCTGCGCGCGATCGATCGCTTTCCCAAGCAGGGCTCCAAGGCGCCCTGGCGGCTGTATCAGAACTACGCGCTGGATCTGCTGACGCTGAAGTTCGGTGCCGTCGATGACGGCGTCATGCAGTTCTCGGCAGCAACGACGACCCCCGACGCTGCCGAGGCCGCGACGGGTTAGCGAGGTCTGCTGGGGCTGGCGGCCACCGCGGCCAGAGATCAAGGGGCCTATTTGGCCCAGTCTCTGTAGAACGGCGGCAGGTCGGTGGAGGTTTGCGCGGTGAAGGCCGGTGCACGTTTCTCCAGAAACGACTGCACGCCCTCTTTGCCATCCTTGAGGCTGGTGTAATACACCGCCAGCGAATCCACCTTGTGGGCTTCCAGCGGGTGGGGTTGCGCGGCATTGCGGTAAAGCATCTGCCGGGTCAGGGCGACGGCCACCGGCGAGCGATTCTCGACGTACTTGCGCGCCAGCTTATAGGCCTCCGGCAGCAACTGATCCGGCGGCAGGACCGCTTTGACCAGGCCGCCGCGCAGCGCCTCCTCGGGCGTAAGGATATCGGCGCTGTAGCACCACTCCAGCGCCTGGCTGATACCGACAATGCGCGGCAGGAACCAGCTCGAGCATGCCTCTGGAACGATGCCGATCTTGCCGAACACAAAACCGATACGGGCTTTCTCCGAGGCGAGCCGTACATCCATCGCCAGGGTCATGGTGGCGCCGATGCCGACGGCGGCGCCGTTGATCGCAGCAATCACCGGCTTGGTGCAGTTGTAGATCGCGAGGGTGACGCGGCCGCCAGTGTCACGTACGCCGGCGTGTATGGATGGATCGTCGAGGCGCTGGTTCATGTCGTCCAGCGTTGGCTGCAGGGTCTCGTCGAGGCCAAAGACGTTGCCGGGCCGGGTCAGGTCCATGCCGGCGCAGAATGCGCGTCCGGCACCCGTCACAACGACGGCGCGGACGCTATCGTCGACACTGGCCGCCTCGAATGCGGCCACCAGCTCGTTGGCCATCTCAACCGTAAACGAGTTGAGCTGCTCAGGGCGGTTCAGCGTGAGGGTCAGGATGCCGTCGGCAACGGCCCAGTCCAGCGTGTTGTAGCCCATGTTGAATATGTCCTGGTGGGAGGGGGAAACGCTGCTGACAGCAGCGACTTCAGCGGCAGATTCTAGCCGAGATGCCGATTGCGACCGTGCACCCCCTGATCGTTTGCCCCCGGTGCTGTTATCGTGCCGCTCGCCATGAATCAATCCGCTCCCGCAGAACCCTCCTCCAGCGACGATCCGAGCGAGCTGCTCGCGACGCTCGCTGCCCCCGGACCGGCGAGTCGTCGGCTGGTGTCGCTGTCGGGGTTGTGGCCGTTTGTGCGGCCCTACCGTCGCGCGCTGTGGTTGGCATTTCTGCTGCTGTGTCTGGGATCGGCGGCCATGCTGGCGGTGCCACTGGCGCTGCGTGATCTGATCGATCACGGCTTCACCGCGGGTGCTGCAATCCACAGCTACTTCCTGGGCTTGTTTGGCATCGCGCTGCTGTGGGGTGCGGCCGTTGCCGGGCGCTTTTATTTTGTCAGCTGGATCGGTGAGCGGGTCACTGCCGACCTGCGCAGCGCGGTGTATCAGCACACGCTGATTCAGTCTCCGGCGTACTTCGAGACCACGCAGACGGGCGAGGTGCTCTCGCGACTGACCGGCGACACCACCTTGGTGCAGACCGTGGTCGGCTCGTCGTTGTCGATGGGTCTGCGCAGCGCATTCCAGTTCACCGGCGGCATGGTCATGCTGGCGGTGACCAGCTTCAAGCTCTTTGTAGTCACGCTGGCGCTGCTGCTGGTCGTGCTGCTGCCGCTGATTGCGGCCGGCCGCGCGGTCAAGCGCCTGTCGCGTGAGTCACAGGACCGCATTGCGGATACGTCCGCCGTGGCCGGTGAAGTGCTCAACGCAATTCCGGTGGTTCAGGCCTTCACCCAGGAGCCCTACGAGGCGCGCCGCTACGCGCTAAGCGTTGAGCAAAGTTTCCAGGCGGCGATTCGGCGCACCCAGCTGCGCGCCTTGATGACGGCCGGTGCGATCGCGGGTGTGTTCGGCGCGATCGTATTTGTGCTGTGGATGGGCGCGCAGGCGGTGATCGCCGGCACGATGAGTCCGGGCGAGCTGGCCTCGTTTGTGCTGTATGCGATGTTTACCGCAGGCGGTATCGGCGTTATCGCCGAAGTCTGGGGTGACGTCATGCGCGCAGCCGGGGCCACCGAGCGGCTGATGGAGCTGCTGTCCGCAGAGCCTCAGATTCGCGCGCCGGCAGTACCCAAGGCATTTTCTGCTGCGCAGCAGGCACGGGTCAGTTTCGAGAATGTGCGCTTTCATTATCCGTCGCGACCGCAGACGGCCGCGCTGGACGGGTTCAGCCTGAATATCAGCGAAGGTGAGACGGTGGCGCTGGTGGGCCCCAGCGGCGCCGGCAAGACCACGGTGTTC
>JBFJKG010000040.1:0-9887 GCA_041635075.1 Solimonas sp. | reverse complement strand
GTCCGGATCGTGCACATAGGTTGCCGTCGAATAGAACAAGGCTGCGGTAAGGGGCAGCATGTCCTCTTCCAGGAACGCAATCTTGCCGTTGAAATCGCCGACCAGAAATTCCGGGGGCAACCCCATGCCGGCATCGGCCAGATCGGCAACGATGCCGCCTTCCGGCGTCGAGCCTGAATACGGGTAGTAGGACGACACCGGATAAGGTGTCTCGACACCGTCTTCGATCAACGTCAACGACCATTTTCGGTGATGCCACCACTCGATCGGGAGTGGATCGCGTTGCACCTCAAGACCGTAGCCGGCGAGGTTTGACGCCATGAAGTCATGCCACTGCCGCAACGCCGGGCTGCCGGTAAAGCGCGGCCCAAGATTGACCATCTGCGTCTGCCACTGCCGTAGCAGCTCTTCGCTGGGCAGCCGTTCGGCGGCGATCTGAGCGGCGTTGAGCAGGTCACCGCCCGCCGGGCAACTGATCGGCCCCGGTGGCAGGCCGGGTCCGGGTCCGGGGGCCGGTCCGCCCGCATCAGGGGTTTCCGAAGAACCGCAGCCTGCCAGTGTGGCGACTGCAAATACCGCAACACCCAAAGCCAGTTGCCTGGCCCATCGCAACTCCCCCATCTCACCTCTCCTCGTGCGCACTGCTGTTGTTATGCGCCAGGTATACCGCTGCGGGAGCCACCCGTGATTGAACTTACCGGCTACATCGATCCCAACTGCAGCTACAGACCTGCACGCGTACACGGGTCGGATCACCCACGAGGCTGGGTTGCACCGAGTAGTACAGGCGCAGCACGCGGCAGAAATGGGCCGCGTCAGAGAAGCCGATGGTGGCAGCTACGTCGGCAATCGTGCGGTCGCTGCCGAGCAGTTCGATGGCCTTGCTCATCTTCGACCAGCGCAGATAGCTGCGTATAGAAACGCCAAGCTCATGACTGAACAGATGGGTCAGACGGCCCGGCGACAGATGGCATAACTCGCCCAGCTGCCGCATGTCGGCCCGCGCGGGCAACTCGCGCCGCAGCCATTCAGCAACGCGCGCGACGCGAGCATCTACCGCTGGCGCCGCCACCAGACCGGGAAATAAGCGCCCAAGCAGGTAATCAGCGGTGGCGCGGCTGTGCTTGCAGTCGTTTCCGGCCTCCAAGGTCTGCGACACGCGGGCATGGACCTCGGCATCCAGTTGCGCGCTCAGGTCCAGCAGCGCGCGCCCACCCAGCACCTGATCCCGCAGGTAGCGCGAGCCCTGATGAGCTGGGTCAAGACTGAGGCTGTAGAACCCGGCACTCTCGGCGACTACATCACGCTCGACCTGAGGCCCGACCAGCACCGCGCGCGTGCGCAGCGGCGGTTGGCCGGATACGGTCACAGTCAGCTCATCCAGGGCACCGATCAACAAGGTGCAGGTCGGACGGCAGGTGCGGGCTCCGGTGAATCCCCGCGAAGACCAGACGATGCGGTCATCAAACAGGAACAGCGCGGCGGGAGCGCCACCAGCCACAGGTGCCGCCATGACCGCGCTACACCGCCACAGCCGCCTTGATATGCGGGTGAGGATCGTAGCCAGACAGGCTGAAGTCCTCGAACTTGAAGGCAAACAGATCCTTCACTGCTGGATTCAGCGTCATCTGCGGCAACGCCCGCGGCGCACGCGTCAGTTGCAAGCGCGCCTGCTCGAGATGATTGCTGTAGAGATGGCAGTCACCACCGGTCCAGATGAACTCGCCCGGCTTGAGCCCGGTAACCTGAGCCACCATCAGCGTCAGTAATGCGTAGGAGGCGATATTGAACGGTACGCCAAGAAAGATGTCTGCGCTGCGCTGGTAGAGCTGGCAGGACAAATGTCCGTTGGCTACATAGAACTGAAACAGTGCATGACACGGCATCAAGGCCATCTGATCGAGCTCGGCGACATTCCACGCGGAGACAATCAGGCGGCGCGAGTCCGGGCTGCCCTTGATCTGATCCAGCACCAGTTGAATCTGATCCACATGGCGGCCGTCAGGTGTTGGCCAGGCACGCCATTGCTTGCCATAGACCGGCCCCAATTCACCATTGGCGTCGGCCCACTCGTCCCAGATGCCAACGCCGTGCTCCTTGAGATAGGCGATATTGGTCTCGCCCTTCAGGAACCACAGCAGTTCATGAATGATGGACTTGGTATGCAGCTTCTTGGTCGTCAACAGCGGAAAGCCGTCGAGCAGATTGAAGCGCATCTGATGACCGAATACCGACAGGGTACCGGTGCCGGTCCGGTCGGACTTTTCGGCGCCGTGCTCCAGCACCCGTTGCATCAGATCAAGATATTGGCGCACTAGACGTTCACCTTAAACCCGAGATCGACATCCGAAGCGGCCTGCCCGCCGCGTATGCCCCAATTGTCGGCCGGGACTTCCCGCAATACCACCCGCACGTCCTGCGGCGGAATCCCCAGCGCCGATAGACGCCTTACCATCGCCTGGTAGCAGGCACGCTTGGCCTCCAGCGAGCGGCCCGGAAACAGATCCACTTCCACCAGCGTGTAGTGCTCATCGCACTGCGGCATCACTGCAAAATCATCGGCCGCAAACGTCTGCAGGCGCAGGCAACGGTCGTGCTCGGGAATCTTGAGCCCCTCGACCAGCGCCGCATGCACGGCGTCAATCAGCGCGCGACGCGTGGGTGCCGGCCATTGCTTGCGTACCGAGATCAGGGTGGACGGCATCAGCGCCTCCGATACGCCCATACCATCAGCGCCAATCCGGCCAGCCACATCGGTGCGCTGAGCTGCATGCCCATCGTGATCCAGCTGCTGCCGTAGAGATACCCGATATGCGCATCAGGCAACCGGACAAACTCGACCATCGTGCGGAACACGCCGTAACCAAGCAGAAACAGGCCGGAAACCGCCATGCGAGGCCGCGGCTTGGCCGCGTACCACCACAGGATCAGGAACAGCACCAGGCCCTCCAGCAGGGCTTCATAGAGCATCGATGGGTGACGCGGCAGCGGGCCGCCCCCCCGAAAGACCATGCCCCAGGGCAGCGTCGTCGGCGCGCCCCACAGTTCGCCATTGATGAAGTTGCCGATGCGACCGGTCAACAGGCCGAGCGGCACCATCGGCGCAGCGAAATCGCTGATCTCGAAGAAGCGCAGCTTGTGCACGCGCCCGAACCAGGCCATGGCCACCAGCACGCCGATCAGGCCGCCATGAAAGGACATTCCGCCCTGCCAGATGCGGAAAATCATCAGCGGGTCCGCCAGAAACGGCTGCAGGTTGTAGAACAACGTGTAGCCGATGCGGCCACCAAGAATGACGCCGAGCACGCCGTAGAACAGCAGATCGGACACGCGCTCCTGCGGCCATTGATACTGAGGGTGCCGCGCGCGGCGCGTACCGAACCACCAGAAGCCAAGGAATCCGAGCAGGTACATGAGGCCGTACCAGTGCACGGCCAGCGGTCCGAGCTTGATCGCGACCGGGTCGATGTTGGGATGAACGAGCATGACGCAGATTGTAGCTGCCCAGGCGCCGATAGGTCGGCGCCACGCTCAGCTACTCGTAAACCCTGCAGACAAAGGCTTTCAGATAGCGCGTTTCCGCGATGGCCGGATGCACCGGGTGATCCGGCCCCTGCTCCCCCTGCTCAAGTATCTGCAGGCGCCGACCGGCCGCTCTGGACTCGCGCAGCAACAGCCGCTGCAGTTGCTCGGCATCCAGGTGATGCGAGCACGAGCAACTGACCAGAATGCCGTCGGCCGGCAGCAGCTGCAGCGCTGCGCGATTGAGCGCGGCGTAATGCTCCAGCCCGGCCTCGGCATCCCGCTTGCGCTTGATCAGCGCCGGCGGGTCGACCACGACGACGTCAAAGTGCCGGCCAGCGGCGCGCAGCGCCTTGAGCCCGTCCAATGCATCATCGCGCAGCACCTCGAGCTCGACGCCATTGAGTGCCGCATTCGCAATGGCCGCATCCAGTGCCGGTTGCGACGAGTCCAGGCAGGTCACCGCAGCGGCGCCGTAATGCGCCGCACGCAGAGCCCAGGCTCCGACATAGCTGAAGGTGTCCAGCAGCGTGCGGCCAGCCACATAACGCTGCAGGCGCGAGCGATTGTCACGCTGATCAAAAAAGAAGCCGGTTTTCTGCCCACCCGCCAGAGATACCGCGTAGCGCACGCCATCCTCGCGTATCTCCACGGTATCCGGCACTTCTCCAATCGTCTCGATCTCGCGTGCCAGTCCTTCCTGCTCACGCGCACTGCTGTCGTTGCGCAGCACGATGCCACGCGCCTGCAACAAGCTGTTCAGCGCTTCCAGCAACTGCGGCTTGAGGCCCTCCATACCCGCCGTCGTGATCTGCACCGACAAGTAGTCGCCGTAACGATCGATCACCAGACCGGGCAAGCCGTCAGACTCGCCGTGGACCAGTCGATAGTACGGTTCAGGAAACAGGCGCTCACGCAAGGCCAGAGCCGCCTTCAATCGCTTCAGAAACCAGGCCGCGTCGATCACTGCGCCGGCGCGGCCGGTGAGCAGGCGCGCGCAGAGCAGGTTGTTGGGATTGATGTAGGCCGTGCCCAACGGCTTGCCGCGCGCATCCTCAACGCGCACCAGCTGGCCCGCCGAAAAGCTTTTCAGCGGCGTCTTGGCGACATCAACCTCGTTGCTGTAGATCCAAAGGTGGCCGATCCGCAGTCGCCGGTCGGCATGGGCATTCAGCCGCAACAGCGGGTGGGTATGGTTCACAGGCGGCGGCCGGGTTCGCTTCAGACCAGCTCGTAACGGAATTCCTTCTTGAAGCGCGCGCGGAACTGGTCCATCGTGAATCGATGGTTCTGGGTGCCGGGACGTTCGATGTTGTAGGCCCCCATCAGCGAGGCAATGCGACCGGTGGTTTCCCAGTCCATCCCCTTGAGCAGCCCGTACAGCAGGCCGCCGCGGAAAGCGTCACCGCAGCCAGTGGGATCGGTCAACGAATCGGCCTTGGCGCACGGCACCTCGTGCAGGCGGTTCTTGGCGAAGATCTGCGCGCCCTTGCCGCCGCGCGTCACGATCAGCGCGTCCACGCGCTCGGCGATCTGCTTCAAGGTCCAGCCGGTGCGCTCCATCATCACTTCGGATTCATAGTCGTTGACCGCGACATAGCTCGCCTGCGTGATGAAGCTCTTGAGTTCGTCACCGTTGAACATCGGCAGTCCCTGCCCCGGATCGAACAGGAACGGAATCCCGGCCTCGAAGAACTGCTTGGCATGCTGGATCATGCCCTCGCGACCATCCGGTGACACGGTGCCGATCCTGATGCCCTTGGTGGGCACCGCTTGTTCGTGCGCGTGATTCATCGCACCCGGATGGAACGCCGTGATCTGGTTATCGTCAAGATCGGTCGTGATATAGGCCTGCGCGGTATAGGCGCTGTCGATGACCTTGATGTACTTGCGTGAGAGTTCGTTCTTGTCGAGCCAGTCAGCATAGTGATCGAAATCCTTGCCTACCGTGCCCATCGGATGGCCCTCGCCGCCCAGCAGCTTGAGGTTGTAGGCGATGTTGCCGGCGGTACCGCCATACTCACGGCGCAGCTGCGGCACCAGGAAGGCCACATTCAGGATGTGCACCTTGTCCGGCAGAATTTCGTTCTTGAACTGGCCCGGAAAGACCATGATCGTATCGAAGGCCAGGGAACCGCAGATGAGAGCTGACATGACGATGGGTTTCTTCGTGAATTAACTGAAAAGGACCAGGCCCCAGACCAGCGGAACCTGCAACAGGGACAAATGCACGGCGGCCGACCCAAGATCCTTGGCGCGTCCGGACAGCACGTGACGCTCGCTGCCGATGCGGTCAACGACGACTTCGACGGCAGTGTTCAACAGCTCGACTATCAGCACAAAGACGATGCTGAACGCCATCAGCGCGCGCTCGGTGCCGCTGTCGCCCAGCCATATTGCGACCGGCAGCAGCACCGCGGCGATCAGCGCCTCGATACGGAACGCCTCTTCCTCCCGCAACGCCCAGCCCAGGCCCCAGTACGAAACCCTGGTGGCGCGTAGCAGGCGCGGCCAGCCCTTGATGCCGTCAGCCATGGTCAAGACTCCCTAACGTGAGGGTCGGTGGTTCAGGCTGACGGTTGCCAGCGCAGATCGAGCTGGCGCGCCGCGCGCACATCGTCCAGGCGGCGCACCGGCATCGTGTAGGGCGCCCCTTTGACATGGGCGATATCGAGCTTGGCCTCTTCCCAGATACGGACCATGGCGTCGATGAACGCATCCAGCGTTTCCTTGTCTTCGGTCTCGGTGGGTTCGATCAGCAGGCATTCCGGCACCAGCAGCGGAAAGTAGATCGTTGGCGCGTGGAAGCCGTAATCCAGCAGTCGCTTGGCAACATCGGTCGCAGTCAGCTCCAGCGTCTGCTTCTGGCGCTTCAGGGTGATGATGAACTCATGGCTGGCACGACGGCGCGGAAACGCCAGGTCAAAGCCATGCTCCTTGAGGCGGGCCGCCAGGTAGTTGGCGTTCAGTGTCGCGAATTCTCCGACGCGGCGCATGCCTTCGCGACCCAGCAGCAGCGCGTAGATGTAGGCACGCAACAGAACACCGGCATTGCCCATCCATGCCGACAAACGACCGATGCTTTGCGGCAGGTCGCGCTCGTCTAGCCAGTGATACTTCTTGCCCTTCTTGCCCACGACCGGTATCGGCATGAACGGCAACAGGCGCTTGGACACGCCTACCGCACCTGCCCCCGGCCCACCACCGCCATGCGGCGTGGAGAAGGTCTTGTGCAGGTTCATGTGGATGACATCAAAGCCCATGTCGCCAGGACGCACCTTGCCCAGAATCGCATTGAGATTGGCGCCGTCGTAGTACAGCAGGCCACCGGCCTGATGCACGATGCCCGCGATCTCCTTGATGCGACGTTCAAACACACCAAAGGTCGACGGATTGGTCAGCATGATGCCAGCGGTCTGCGGGCCTACCGCGGCCTTCAACGCCTCGACATCGACATCGCCATCTTCGTTGGTGGGAATCTCGCGCACGGTGCAGCCCAGCATCGCCGCTGTAGCAGGGTTGGTGCCATGCGCGGCATCCGGCACCAGGATCTCGGTGCGTGCCAGGTCATTACGCGCCTGATGATAGGCGCGAATCATCGCCACACCGGCGAACTCACCCTGCGCGCCGGCCATCGGGGTCAGCGATACCCCGGCCATGCCGGTCACGTCCTTCAGCATCTCCTGGAGTTCATACATGCAGGCAAGAAAGCCCTGCGAATGCGACACCGGCGCCAGCGGGTGCCGAGCCAGAAACTCAGGCAGCATCGCCAAGGTATTACAGGCCCGCGGGTTGTACTTCATCGTGCACGAACCCAGCGGATAGAAGTGGGTATCGATGGAGAAGTTCTTCTGCGACAACCGGGTGAAGTGCCGCACCGCCTGCAACTCGGAGACCTCAGGCAGAGCCGGTGCCTGCTTGCGGCGCAATGCCTCCGGAATTCCGGATACGTCGGTGCCACAACCGGGGTTCTGCGCATAGGCAACGCGGCCCGGTCGCGAGACTTCAAAGATCAGTTTTTCAGTCATGTAGGAAGCTCGTTAAGCGATCTCGTGCGGGGTTCAGCCCAGCGCCTTCAGCGCCGCGTCGTAGTTCGGCTCGTTCGCAATCTCGGTCACCAGTTCGGTGTGAATCACGCGGTCGTTCTCGTCGACCACAATGACCGCGCGAGCACACAAGCCTGCCAAGGGCCCGGTCTCCAGCAACAGGCCGTAGTCCTTGCCGAAATTGCGGCCACGCATCAGCGACAGCATGACCACATTGTCGAGCCCCTCGGCACCGCAGAAGCGCTTCTGCGCAAACGGCAGGTCGGCGGAGATGCACAGCACCACCGCGTTGTTGACACTGGCAGCGCGCTGGTTGAACTGGCGCACCGACATTGCACAGGTCGCAGTGTCCACGGAAGGAAACACGTTCAGCACCTTGCGCTTGCCAGCGAAGTCATGCAGCGCGACATCCTTCAGCGCGATATCGACCAGGCGAAAACCAGGCACCTCGCTACCGATGTCGGGAAGTTCGCCACTGGTCTGCACGGGGGTGTTATGTAGGGTTACGGTAGCCACAAGAAAGCTCCTGTATGGATTCAGGCCGCAAGAATTCGGGCCAGTGTGCGCGCATAAACTTCCAGCTGTGCCGCAGTTTTGGTTTCGGTGGCGCAGACCAGCACTGCGTTGCCCAGTTCCGGGTAATGCCGCGAAAGGTCAAAGCCACCGAAGATGTCCTTCTTCGCCAGCGCCTCCAGCACCGGGGCTACCGGCTTGGGCAGCCGTATCACGGCCTCATGAAAGCGCGGGCCCTCGAACACGACCTCCACACCGGCGATGGCCGACAACGCGGCCACCAGGCTGCGCGTGTTTGCCATGCTCGCCGAGGCCACCTGCGCCAGGCCCTGCGGCCCCAGCAGCGACATGTGGATCGTGGCAGCGGTCACCAGCAGACCCTGGTTGGTACAGATGTTCGATTTGGCCTTGGCGCGGCGGATGTGCTGTTCGCGCGCCTGCAGGGTCAGTGTGTACCCGGTCTTGCCGTCGAGATCGACCGTGCGGCCGACAATGCGCCCCGGCATCTCGCGTACCAGCGCCATGCGCGTGGTCAGGAAGCCGAAGTACGGTCCGCCCGACGACAGCGGTGAGCCCAGCGGCTGGCCATCACCACAGACGATGTCCGCACCCTTGCTGCCCCACTCGCCGGGCGGCTTCAGCAGCGCCAGCGAAACCGGGTTCACCACCGCCACGACCAGCGCGCCTTGCGCATGGGCCCAATCCGTCAGCGCATCGACGTCTTCGAGCTGGCCAAAGAAGTTCGGCTGCTGGATGACTACCGCGGTGAGACCGCTTCCTTCGTACGGCTTGAGCGTTTCAAGCAAGGTCTTGCCGCTCTGCGGGCAGTAAGGCATCGCAATCGGCTGCACGCCCTGCGCGGCCGTCGTCGCAGCTACGACGTCGCGATAGAACGGGTTGACGGTGCTGGGCATCAGCACGCGGCCGCTGCCATTCTGGCGATTGGCGCGCATTGCCATCAGCAGCGCTTCACCCAGACCGCTGGCGCCGTCGTACATGGACGCGTTCGAGACTTCCATGCCGGTCAGCGCCGTCATCATGGTCTGGTACTCGTACAGCACCTGTAACGTGCCCTGGCTCGCCTCAGCCTGATACGGCGTGTAGGCGGAGTAGAACTCACCGCGCGTGGTGATCTGCCAGACCGCAGCCGGAATATGGTGCTCGTAGGCACCCGCGCCAATGAAGTTCAGCGCCAGGCCGTCCTGCTCTGCCCGCTCGTGCATCAGCTGTGAGACCTGCATCTCCGGCTGGGTCTCGGGCACCTTGTTCAACGGCCCACAGCGTAAGGCGGTGGGGATCTCATCGAACAACGCTTCAATGCTCGGCGCCTTGATTGCGGCGAGCATCTCCTTTACGTCATTTTCAGTATGCGGAATAAACGGCATTAAAGCTCTCGGCAGATACGGCTTCAGGGATGCGATGGCTGCTACAGCACCAGACCCCTCACTTTCGCTTGATGCTGGTATGGAAGCGTCAGAGCGTCTTCAGAAAGTCTTCATAGCCCTTGGCATCCAGCAGCGCACCCAGGTCGGCCGCGTTGACCTTCATCTTCCACATCCAACCGCCGTCATAGGGATCCGTATTCAGAATCTCCGGTGAGTTGGTCAAGGCCTCGTTCGCGGCGATCACTTCGCCGGCAATCGGCGCATACACGTCCGAAGCCGCCTTGACCGACTCCACCACGGCGCAGCTTTCGTCCTTGTTCAGCTTGCGCCCCACGGCGGGCATCTCGACAAACACCAGATCACCCAGCGCCGCCTGCGCATGATCGGTGATGCCGATGGTGACCGTGCCATCAGCTTCCAG
>JBFJKG010000039.1:0-9917 GCA_041635075.1 Solimonas sp. | reverse complement strand
TGTCCGGCGCCAGTCCGATCTTCTTCATCAAGCTGGTCAACGTGCTGGGCCAACAAGGCTGGTACTACCAGCAGCTGTTCCGGCTGGCAGACGGGTTGAGCCCGCATCAGGGGCGCGGCGTCATCAAGGCCATGGGGCTATACCTCTGGGATGAGCTGACCACCGCCTGGCGCATGCGCCGTGCTCGTCGCCGACTGGATGCCGGAGCCCTGCCCCCGGCCTGAACCGCTGCGCCGCCGGTGGCACTCGGCGGCCGTTCGCTTCAGTTCAGCGCGCGCGGCACTGCCAGCGTGAACGGTGCAATCAGCGCATCGAAGCGTGTGCCGCTGCCCTGCACGACCATCGTGAACGATCCGTGCATGGTGCCGACCGGCGTCGTCAGTGGGCAGCCACTGGTGTACTGGAATTCCTCACCTGGCTTCAGCAGGGGTTGATAACCGACCACGCCGGCGCCACGCACCTCGTCGACCTTGCCCTCACCGTTGGTGATCACCCAATGCCGCGCGAGCAACTGCACGGTGTCGGCCCCTTCGTTGCGGATGGTGATGTGATACGCGAACAGATACTGCCCGGCCGCCGGATCGGACTGCTCGGCTACGTAACGCGGTTTGACCAGGATGCGCACGCCACGCGTGAGAGTGTCCGACATGGTGAGGGGCGCCTAGAACATACCGGTGGCGAGGCGCGCGGCCTCAGACATCATGGACTGATTCCAGGGCGGATCGAACACCAGTTCCACCTCGGCTTCGGTCACGGTGGGGACGGCCAGGACCTTGGATTTGACGTCAGCAACCAGGATATCGCCCATACCGCAGCCCGGCGCGGTCAGCGTCATCTTGATGATTGCCTTGCGCTCGCCCACTGTCGGTGCCGGCTCCAGCTTGCATTCGTAGATCAGTCCCAGTTCGACGATATCGACCGGGATTTCAGGGTCATAGCAGGTACGCATCTGCTCCCAGACCGCTTTCTCGACTTCCTCGTCGCTGGCATCCGCCGGGATATCGGGCCCCTTTAGCACTTCCTTGCCAATGGCATCCGCGTCCTTGCCCTCGATGCGGAACAGATGACCCTGCATCTGGATGGTGAAGCTGCCGCCCAGGGCTTGTGTGATCGCGCCCTGCCCGCCTTCAGGCAATTCCACCTTGGTCCCCTGCGGAATCAGGACACCGATGACATCCCGGCTCAGGGTAATAGGTTCGTAGGTCGCGCTCATGGAAGGCAGGACAGGTCCGGCAACTGCGCGGTGTAGACAAACTAAGCCGCGATCGGGGAACCAAGTTTAAACCCGCAGGGTCAAGGACGCATCCAAGAAAGGCGAATTGTCTGCACAGGCGATTCCGGGGGGAGGCCGATGCAGCTGACTCGTTTTTCAATGTCCAATCCACCGGCGCTGGCAGCAGCGGCCCTGGTGGTGGTGTTGTTCGGCGTGTTGTCGCTGATGCAGTTGCCGATACAACTGCTTCCGGATACACGCCAGCCGCAACTGTTCATCAACGCACAGTGGCGCGAGGCGGCGCCCAACGAGGTCGAGGAGGCGTTGGTCGAGCCGATAGAGGAGGCCATGCGCGGGCTTCCGGGGCTGACCGAGATGCGATCGGAATCCGGCCGTAGCGGTGGCGGCGTAGGCCTCAGCTTCGAAATCGGCACCGACATGACGCGCGTGATGCTGGATGTCGTGTCGCGACTCAACACGCTGCCGCCGCTGCCACCCGATGCCGAGGAGCCGCAGGTGTTCAGCGGCGACAACTGGCAGGGACAGAATGCCGGCTCTCTGCTGGTGCGGCCGTTGCCAGGCAACCCCGTGCAGGACCTCGCCGCGACCTACCAGAAGCTGATGGAGGAAGTGGTTGAGCCGCGTCTGGCGCGTATCCCGGGTGTGTCGCGTGTCAACCTGGAGGGCGGTCGTCCGCGCGAGGTTCAGATCCGCTTTGACGCCTTCAGGCTGGCGGCGCTGGGCATCTCGCCGCAGCAGATCGCTCAGACTGTGGCGGCTTCACGGGATGCGTCCGCGGGGTTTGTCAGCATGGGTCGGCGCCAGTTCACGGTGCGCCTGCAAGGGCGCGAGCCAGTGGCCGACCTGGGTGAGCTGATCGTGGGCTGGAACAACGAACGTCCGCTGTACCTGCGCGAAGTCGCGGAAATCCGTCTGGGCTACCAGGACGCACAGGCCTTCACCTACCGCAACGGCGAACCCGGCTACTACATCACGCTGCAGCGCACTTCAGAGTCCAACACCGTTGCACTGATCGAAGGCGTCAAGGAGGCCATCTCCGAATTGAATGCCGGGCCGCTGGCGCGCGAACAGTTGTTGATGGATTTGTCCTGGGACGCGTCCGTTTACGTCAAGCGCGCCATCTCGTTCGTACAGGAAAGCCTGGTCATCGGCATGCTGCTTGCGGTCGGTGGCCTGTGGTACTTCCTGCGCGGGCCGCGCGCGCTGCTGGTCATCGGACTCTCGATCCCGATCTCGCTGTTCTTCGCGGTGATCACGCTGCAGGTGCTCGGGCGCACGCTCAACGTGATCTCGCTCGCCGGCCTTGCGTTCTCGACCGGCATCGTCATTGACGCCGCACTGATCGTTCAGGGGAATATCCTGCGCTACACGCAGGAGGGCAGGAACGCCTGGGATGCCACCCTGATCGGCACGCAGGAAGTGATGCCGGCGCTGGTGGCGTCGATGCTGACCAGCGTCGCCATCTTTCTTCCGGTGCTGTTCATGCAGGGCCTGGAGGGTCAGCTGTTTCAGGATCTGGCGATAACGATGAGCGTCTCGCACGCAGCTTCGCTGCTGGTGGCAATGACGGTCATCCCCGCCGCCAATCGCTGGGCCTTGGCGCGCACGATTCCGGCGGATCAGCATCAGCACTGGTGGATGGCCATGGCCCGGGTGGCGATGCGGCTGACCGACACCGCACGCGCGCGCACGCTATGGATCGGCACGCTGGTCGCTGGCTCCACCGTGTTCATTGCGCTGGCTGCGCCCAAGTTCGACTACCTGCCGGTCGCACAGACCGACCTGATCTGGAACAACTTCAGATTGCCGCCCGGCGGCAATCTGGAAACGCTACAGGCCGAATTCGCGCCCAAGATCATCGAACGCCTGAAGCCGCATCTCGAAGGCAGCAAACAGCCGGCGGTCAAGTACTACAACCTGTCTTCGTGGCGCGGTCAGTATGGAGTCGCCGTCGTTTACCCCGAGGATCCGCGCGACATCCAGGAGATGGTCCGGGTTCTGCGCGAGGAGATCATGGTGGACCTGCCCGATACCGGGGTGTTCGTCCAGCGCGGTTCGCTGCTCAATGTCGATGGTGACAATGCGCGGCAGATTCGCCTGTACTTCCAGGGGCCGGATCTCGATGCATTGATGAAGGCCGCAGCGGTTGCCGTCGAAGCCATTCCATCAGCGATCGATGGCACGTTCCCGCAGCCGGACCCGGCACTGGAACTCAATCAGCCGGAGATCCTGCTCAAACCGCACGAATGGCAGATTTCCCGCGCCGGCATGGATCGCAGCAGCGTCGCCAGCTCCCTGCGCGCGCTGGCAGGCGGCTTGTGGGTGGGCGAGTACTTCGACGGAAATGAACGTCTCGACATCATCCTCAAGGCCAACGATTGGGACACGCCGGAGGCGCTGGCCGAGCTGCCGCTGGCCACCCCAGGGGCGGGTGTGCAGACCGTGGGCGATCTCGCCAGCGTCGGCCTGACGGTCGGGCCCTCACGCCTGCTGCGGGTCAACGGCCGTCGCACCGTAGCGGTGAACTTCGAGCCGCCGGAAACGATGTCGCTGGACGAAGCGATCCAACTTCTGCAGCAGCAGGTAGAACCTAAAGTGCGAGCGGTCATGCCGGACAATGTGCAGATGACCTACGCCGGCTCGGCCAATCAGTTGCACGAAGCGCTGGTGTCGATGGGCAAGAACTTCGCGCTGGCATTGCTGATCCTGTTTGCGTTGATGTCGGCCCTGTTCCGATCAGTCTGGGACGGTTTCCTGGTGATGCTGGTGCTGCCGGTCTCCACCGCCGGGGGCATTGCCGCGCTCAACGTTGTCGGCTGGTTCGGATTCCAGGCGCTGGACCTGCTGACGATGATTGGTTTCATCATCCTGTTGGGACTGGTGGTCAATGCCGCGATCCTGCTGGTCGATCAGACGCGGGCGCGTGAGCAGGATGGTTTGTCGCGCCACGAGGCTGTGCAACAAGCCTTGCAGACACGCGCCCGCCCGATCGTGCTTTCCACACTGACAGCCGTGCTCGGCATGTCGCCGCTGATCCTGATGCCCGGGTTGGGCGCCGAGATCTATCGCGGCCTCGCCGCCGTTGTCAGCGGCGGCATGATCCTCGGAACCGCCTTCTCGTGGTTTCTGATGCCAGCCCTGTTACGCCTGGGCGAGGCTCGCGTACGCACGGGTGCCGAGCCCGCATCGCCTTTGCTTGATTCGAGCCCCATCTGATGACAAACGCTGTCCCGCGGAGAACTCTGATGAAACCATACTGGCTACCCTGCGCGCTGTGGGTGCTGATCGCGGTTCCAGCCTTTGCTCAGCAGCGCCCCAGCGCGGTCGAAGTCACTCCCGCAGAGCTGCGGCAATTGGCACCCTCGGTCACCGCCACCGGGCAGGTGCAAAGTCGCTCTGGTGCCGGCATTGCCGCCGCCGTCGAAGGACAGCTGCGCTGGGTCGCAGAGCCGGGCACCCACCTGGCCGAGGGCGAGGTCCTGGCGCGCATCGACGATGACGCGCTGCGGCTGCAACGGCTGGAACAATCCGCTCGGGTCAGCCGCAGCGAAGTCGCACTAAAGCAGGCACAGCGCGAACTGGAGCGTCTGCGCGCATCCGGCAACGCGGTCAGCCGCTACCAGTTCGATCAGGCGGAGAACCTGCGCGATCTGGCTGCGGCCGATCTCGACATCGCGCGCGCCACCCTGCGCCAGACCGATGAACGGCTGTCGCGCACGGTGATACGCGCGCCGTTCTCGGGGGTCGTCGCCGAGCGCCTGCGCAGGGGCGGAGAAGAGCTGGCTCGAGGTGACGTCATCGCCCGCCTGCACGATACCGAGCATCTGGAGATACGGCTGTTCCTGTCGCTGCGTCACGTGCGCGCCATACAGCCCGGTAGCCGAGTGACGATACGCAGTGGCGCGGAGCTGGCCGATGCGCGGGTTCGTGCAGTGGTACCGGTTGGCGACGCACGCTCGCAATCCTTCGAAACGCTGATCGACCTGCCGGAACAATCGAATCTGGCCGTGGGCGACACCGTGCGCGTGGAGCTGCCGCTCGACGCGGTCCGGCAGGCGCTGGCCGTGCCCCGCGACGCCATCGTCATCCGCGCGGAAGGCACGTCGGTCTATCGCATCAACGCCGACAAGACCGCCGAGCGGGTACCGGTGACGACTGGCGTTGCCGCTGGCGACTGGATTGCCGTCGAGGGTGAACTTGCCGTGGATGACCCGGTGGTGGTGCGCGGGGCTGAAACCCTGCACCATGGCGATTCAGTCACTGTGATCGGGACGAAAAAAGTATGAAGCCGATGCTAGCTCGGGGTTTGGTCGTCGCACTCGTTTCCGCGGCTGCACTGTCAGCCGCCTCATTCTCTGCGGCCGCTGCCGAGCAGGAGCGTCTGATCTCGGTCACCGGCAACGGCGAGGTGATGGTGAAGCCGGATCGGGCACGCCTGTCGCTCGCGGCCGAGTCCATGAACGTGGACATCAAGGTCGCGGAGTCCTCAGTCAACAGCGTGGTACGCGCCTATCTGGTTGCCGCGCGAACGCTTGGGATCAAGGACGATCAGATTTCAACCGCTGGGGTCAGCCTGAACCCGGAATATGTGTGGGACGAAAAGGCGCGCAGACAGCAGTTGGTGGGTTACCGGGCGCGGCGCGACATCAATCTGGTGATCGAGGATCTCGACAAGCTGGGCGACTACATCCTGCGCGCGACAGAAGTCGGCGTCACCCATGTATCTGCGCCACAGCTGGAATCCAGCCGCAGTTCCAGTCTGACCGAATTGGCGCTGGTCAATGCCGCCATTGACGCGCGCGCCAAGGCCAAGCTGCTGGCCGATACCCTGGGCATGAAGCTGGGTGCGGTGCGCACTCTGCGCGTGAATGACTACGCGCCGCCGCCGGTGCCAATGAAAGCAATGGCGATGCGCGCCGAAATGGCCAGCGACAGCGGCAACCAGGAGATGGGCCTGGCGGCGGGCGAAATCAAGTACGCGGCCAGTGCCCTGGTCGAGTTCGATCTGCTGGTGCCCTGAGCACGCTCTGCGGCCGCTGGTACTGGCAGTGGTGCGCGCCGCGCGGCCTAATGCGATAATCCGGCGCTTTCCCGTCGCCTACAGGCCGTGAAAGTGGCTAAGAAGCCTACTCGCAAGACCCCCAGCAAAGCTGTTGTCGGCATCATCATGGGCTCCCGCTCGGACTGGGAGACGATGGCGCATGCGGCGCAGATGCTCGATTCCCTGGGCGTGGCCTACGAGACCCGTGTGGTATCGGCGCACCGCACTCCGGATCTGCTGTTCGAATACGCGGAAACAGCGCGTGCGCGGGGCCTCAAGGTCATCATTGCCGGTGCCGGCGGCGCCGCCCATCTTCCGGGCATGTGCGCGGCCAAGACCACTTTGCCGGTACTCGGCGTACCGGTGCAGTCCAAGGCCTTGAAGGGACTGGATTCTCTGTTGTCGATCGTACAGATGCCGGCCGGCATCCCGGTGGCTACGCTGGCCATCGGCGCTGCCGGGGCTAGCAACGCCGCGTTGCTAGCGGCCGCCATTCTGGCCACCGGCGATACGCGCCTGACGCAGCGCCTCGAGCGCTTCCGCGCGCAGCAGACCGCCAAGGTGCTGGACGATGCTCCGCTGAAGCTACCGGCATGAAGATCGGCATACTCGGGGCAGGCCAGCTGGGTCGCATGCTGGCCCTTGCGGGCTATCCGCTGGACTTCGACTTCGTGTTTCTTGACCCGGCGACGGAAGCCTGCGCCGCGCCACTCGGACAGCACATTAATGCGCCGTATGACGATGAGCGTGCGCTGGCTGAGTTTTGCGTCAGCGTGGACCTCGCTACGTACGAGTTCGAAAACGTACCGGCCAAGACCGCCGAGTTTGTCGCCGGCCGCATTCCCCTTGTTCCGGCACCGGTAGCGCTCAGCATCGGCCAGGACCGGCTGTCGGAAAAGCGCTTGTTCGATCAGCTGAACATCCCGGTGCCGCGCTACATGCCGGTAGCCACGCGCGAAGCGCTGGATCTGGCAGTAAAAAATGTGGGCCTGCCCGCGGTGCTGAAGACCCGACGCCTAGGCTACGACGGTAAAGGGCAGGCGGTACTGCGCAGCGCCGAAGACCTTGATCGCGCCTGGTCGCAACTCGGCAATCAGCCGCTGATTCTTGAAGCTTTCGTGCCGTTTCAGCGCGAGCTTTCGTGCCTGGCCGTACGTGGCAAGCAAGGCGAGCTGGCGTTCTATCCGGTCGTCGAGAATGTGCACCGCGACGGCATCCTGCGCACGGCCACGCCGCGCCGCAACGATCCGCTGCAGGCGGCAGCCGAGGACTATGCTAAGCGCGTCGTCGAGCACTTGGGATATGTCGGCGTACTGGCGTTCGAGTTCTTTGTCGCCGACGGTGGCTTGCTCGCCAACGAGATTGCACCCCGTGTTCACAACTCAGGGCACTGGAGCATCGAGGGAGCGGAGGTTTCGCAGTTCGAGAATCATCTGCGCGCCATTGCCGGACTGCCTCTGGGCTCCACGCGTTTGCGTGGCCACCCGGCGATGGTCAACTTCATTGGGGATGCCCCGGATATGACCGCACTGGCGCGGATTCCGGGTGTGCACATTCATCACTATGGCAAGACGCCGAAGCCACAACGCAAGGTCGGACACGCAACCGTGACCGCCGCCACCGCCGAAGAGCTAGCTACGCGCCTCGCCGCCCTGCAGGTGCTGGTCAGCGCGGCGGAAAGCTGAGTTTGCCCGGCGCGGTGGCGCTATAGCTTCAGTGCCTGCTTGATCTCCAGCCACAGCTCCGCATAAGCAAGCAAGGCGTGATCGTCGCTGGGGGCATAGGCCGCCATCGGCGCCCGGTGCTCCCCCATCCGCTCCACCATGGAGGCGTATGGAACCGCACTCTGGAAGCGCCGCGCCATCGCCGCGGGTGGCTGCTCTAGCAACTCCCGGTGCAACCCCCGGCGTCGGTCCACCATGGAATAGAACGGCCGCAGCTTCTTGGCGTCGAATCCGTGCTGTCGGCAGTAGTCCTGAACTTGCTCAAACGCCCTCAGGGACAGGAACGTGGGCACCACCGGCGCCGCGATCAGGTCAGCGCACTGGAATATGTTGTCGGCGAGGTAGGACAGGCTTGGTGGACAATCCAGCACGGTAAGCGCGTAGCGCTCCGAAAAGGGCTTCAGCAAGCGGCGCAATGCTTCGCGCGGCGGATGCACCTTCTTCAGCATCACGTCCAGATAGCGGTAGGAGAAGTCGGCCGGAATCAGGTCGAGATTGGCGTAGGGCGATGGCTTGACCAGACGATCCACCGGCGTCTGACCGTCGAAGACCTTCCGGGTCTTGAGGTCTTGGGGCTTGCCGTGGAAGTACCAGCTGGCCGCGCCCTGTGGATCAAGATCCCAGAGCAGCGTCGGCACATCATTGCTCGCCGCGAGGTAGGCCAGATTGACCGCAGCTGCGGACTTTCCGACACCACCTTTCAGGTTGTACAACGCCAGCGTCTTCATCCTTCGGTCTCCCCTGTTACAGGGCGATTACCGCCCCGCTCATTCGTCAAACGGCCGCAACTCTCCACCGTACGCCACGGCCACACATTGACCCCCAACATTCACGGCCGCTGTCGCCGACATGATGCTGCGCAGGATTTCTATGCCGTGCCGCGACGCGGCCTCCGCCAACTGCGCATAACCGGGCAGTTGCGTGATCTGTGCTGGATCGCCGCCGTAGCTGATACCGATATGTTGCGTGTCAATGCCGAACTCGATCTGCCGGGCGACGTGCAGGAACATGCGCTCGACGGCACGTTCATAACCGCGAATCTTCGCGATCGGTTGGGTTTCGCCACGAAAGCACAGAATCACCGGCTTGATATCCAGAGCCGAGCCGATGGCATAGGTCATCAGGCCCACGCTCTTGTCGCCCTTCTTCATGCCGCGGGCGCGTATGTAGTAGAGATCCCCGGGCACCATGTATCCGCACAGATGCTCACGCAGGTCGTCGAGGCGCTTGCGGATGTCGTTGGGGTGCGCCCCCGCTTTCGCCATCAGTGCGGCTTCGGCCACCAGCACACCGGTGCCGCTGAACATGGTCTTCGAGTCAACCACTCGTAGCGCAAACGGACCTTCGACGCCGGCGGCGGCCCGGGTTGCCTTGTAGTCATTGAGAATGGCGAACGAGGCTTTGGTTGCGTTCTCGAAGATCGCGCTACGCGTGGCCGTGACGGTGATGCAGAAGACGTAGTCGTAGTTCAGCACGACGCGTTCCAGGAACCGGTCACGGATCTGCTCCGCGGAGATCGGTGCGGTTTCTGCGTCCAGTCCCTTATCCGCCAGTTGCTCGGAGTAGAACCGCAGCGTTTGCTCTGGATTGCGGACGTCCTCCAGCTGCTCATCACCCAGCCGCAGCGTCACCGGCAGAATGTCGATCCCGTGTTCCGCGTAGAACTCTGGCGGTAGATCGCAGCTTGCGTCCGTCACCACGCCGATGCGCATGAGGCCTCTCACCCAGTCTTGGGGGGTCATTATGCCCACCCGCAGCGGGTTTTCACGACTCGACGCCGCTAAGGATGCGGGGGCTTGAGTCGGTCGAGCTTGAAGCGGCGGCGAAGCAGGGAATCCCGCACCCGCTGCGGTAGCCAGCGCGCGAGTGCCGGCAGCAAGGTGCTGCCGCTGCCGATCCGCGCGGTAATGGGGGGGGC
>JBFJKG010000038.1:0-10219 GCA_041635075.1 Solimonas sp. | reverse complement strand
GAGCTGTTCGCCGGCGTCCCTGAGAGTCGGGCACGCGGGTACGAAGCTGGTCGCTTCAGCTTCAACGTCAAGGGCGGACGTTGCGAAACCTGCGAGGGTGACGGCGTGATCAAGGTGGAGATGCACTTTCTGCCGGACGTCTATGTCACCTGCGACACCTGCAAGGGCAAGCGCTACAACCGCGAGACCCTGGAGATCAAGTACAAGGGCAAGTCCATCAACGAGGTGCTGGACATGACCGTCGAGGACGCGTTGGCGTTCTTCCAGCCGGTGCCGGCGTTGCGGCGCAAGCTGGAAACCCTGATGGACGTCGGCCTTTCCTACGTCACGCTGGGGCAGAACGCGACAACGCTGTCCGGTGGCGAAGCGCAGCGCGTCAAGCTTGCCAAGGAGCTGTCACGTCGCGACACCGGCCAGACACTCTACATTCTTGATGAACCGACAACGGGCCTGCACTTTCACGATGTTGCGCAACTGCTGAAGGTGCTGGAGCGATTGCGTGAGCACGGCAACACCGTGGTCATCATCGAGCACAATCTGGACGTCATCAAGGTCGCCGACTGGATCATCGACCTTGGACCGGAAGGAGGTGACGGCGGGGGCGAAATCGTTGCCAGCGGCACGCCTGAAGCGGTGGCCAAGAACCGCCGCTCTCATACCGGGCGCTTTCTGAAGGCGCTTCTCAAGTAGGCGCCGCAAACAAAATGGCCGCTCCGGAGAGCGGCCATTTTCATCATCGGCAGACGCGGTCGCGCCTGCTGATGAGCACCTAGAACTGGACCTTGACGTAGGCGCGCGCCGTATCCTTGTCGCGATACAGGTTCGCGGTACCGCCGCCGGTGTACCAGGTATAGCCCAGGTTGAACGAGAAGTTCGACTTGTAGCGCGCCTCAAACAGGATGTCTCCCGTCTTGCGGCCCTCGACGAAATTCTCACCGGGGCCCGGCGCGGTACCGCTGACGTCATGCTTCCAGGTCAGCTGCGGCTGGAACGAGATGCCGGGCAGCACCGACTCGTACCGAATCAGCGCGATCATCACGTAACCCCAAGAGAACTTGTCCGGGTACAGATCGAGATTCGCCTGAGAGGGATTGAACCGCAGGCCGTCAATGCCGAACGAGCAGGATGCCCGCGGCGCAAACGTCACCGGATCATACGAGCAGGCCTGTCGTGACCGATCACCACCCGTGCCGTCGGCACCGGCACTTGCGTGCGAGTACGTGCCCGGCGCCTCGAACTGCAGCATGTCGACTGGCGGCAGATCGGGAACCCAGGTGGCGCCGGTTTCAAACACGAACAGAATCTGATCGGCGCCGATCGGATTCTCGGTCGCGCCCAGCACCTTGGTGCCACCGAAGTTGAACTGATAGACATCCATACGCTCGTAGCCGCGCAGATAGCACGGATTCGAGGTGGTATACGGGATGAAATTCGGGTTCGGCGCACCCGGGCTGCTCGCGTTGCCATTCTGGCTGCCCAGCGTCGGCGCGGTGCACGGCGTGTTCTCGCCGGCCTCGACGCCACGGTATGGCGTCACGAAAGCCGGGAAGGAACGGGCCGAGCCAGGCGCGTGGCCGATGGCAAGATCAAAGGTGTCGGTAAATGATCCGGGGGTACCACTGGCGTCCACGACATAGTCGCTGGGCGCGTAGATCGCTTCGCTGCCGCCCAGCGGGATCGCCGTGTCGTAGCCGTTGTCGACGTAGCTGCCAACGCCAGCGGTCGTGCCGGCGCAGCCGGTACCTAGCGGGAGCAGATTGGGCACGCCGACAATGCCACCGGTGGCGCTGTTGACCAGGCCGAAGATCGTGTCTACGAGGTCCAGCGCAGGATCGAGATCCGAAGTCGGGATCACACCCCGCTGCAGATTCGGATCATGACAGCGCGACAGAGTGGGCCCAAACGCGGCGAACACCAGATCCTCGGTATCCACCTGCAGCGGCAGATTCGGGCGGTAGGCCACCTCGCCCTGGAACGACCAGCCCAGCGCCGCCGTGTTGAAGCTGGCACCGAACATCTGGATGTCTTCCGGATACTCAACCAGCAGCTTTACCGTATCCAGCGGCACGGCGTTGCTGGTGGCGTTGGCAGGATCATCTCCCTGCAATTCACGCACGATCGGCAAGTCCGGGCAGGTCGCGAGGAAGCTGATGGGATCATAGGCATCGATGCCGAGATCGTTGCCTTCGCGACGCGCACAGCTGGCGACGGTCGAGAAGAAGCTCGCGATTGGCAATCGCGAGTGGTAGTTCATGAAGTACAGCCCGAGCTCGGTACCGTCGTTGAAGTTCTCAGCGTAGTACTTCAATGAGACGCCGTACTGACCGCTGTCTTTTGCATCAAGATCACGCAAGCGCTCGATCGAGGTTGTCGTGTTGGTTACGCCCTGCAGCGGGTTGTACAAGGGGTACCCGACTGCATCCGGATCCTCGGCACCGCCGCCAAAGTGCACATGCGCATAGTTGACTGCGTTGTTAGTGCCAACGACGTCCGAGAGCTGCAGCATCGTGCCTGGTGCAGGGGCTTCCACCGGCACCCATTCGTAGGCATAGAACGCTTCCAGTGTGGCGTTATAGAAAGGCTCAAAGCCGATCGACACCATGCCCTGAGGAATGAAGACCTCTTCTACAAGAAAGCCGACGCGATAGAAGTTGTTGGCATTGATCGAGTTGACCTGGTTCACTGAGTTCAGCGCCAGCAGCAAGGACTCGCCCCAGTTGATCGTGTGGCGACCAACCTTGAATGTCAGCTCCTTTTCGCCAAACAGCGGCACCGAACCGTAGAGGTAGGCGTCCAGCAACTGCAGGTCGGCACCAGTCTGGCTCAGGAGTTCTCCGCCCTGCCGCTTGCGGTGCACCGGCTTGCCGGGACCGAACTGGCGTGGGAACAGCGCACCGAAGGAGGGGTCGTCCAGGCCGATGTCGGGGTCATTGACGTTCTGCGCGTTGATCTCGTTCGGATGGTATTCGTCAAAATCATTGTTGACGGCGTCATAGAACGCGAGCGTCTTCACGAAGATGCCGAAGTCACCATAGGTCAGCGACAGATCCTGCGTCAGCTTGGCAACGGCAGAGGTGAAATCACCCTTGTCGTAATTCCAGTTGCCGTCATCGTAGTTCGGACTGAACTGGCCGCGCTGCGCCGCCAGTGCTGCTGCGGGATGCCCCTGATCACGGAACAGACCCTGGCAGGACTGGTTGACCCCGCCGCAAGTGCCCGGATTGATGTTGGACTTGCTGAGGTAGTCTTCGTGACGATCCTGGGTGCGGATTGACGCGCCCATCGTGATCGTGGTGTTGAGCACGCCCTCGATGGCCTCTTCATCATTCCAGGGCAGTGTGAAGCTGATCGCCTGCGCGAGACCCGCATGCAGACCGAGTAGCGCGGCAACGGACAATACAGAAAGCTTGCGGTGGATGGCCCACTTCATCGTTATTCCCCTCTCTCCTGAGTTCAGGGGTCGGCATCGAGGCCACCCCCCGAGCAGCGCCACGCCGTTCGCACGCCGGTCAATGTCGCCATTCTTTGTCGGATTATGGATGAAACAGCAGGCCGCGCAAGCGCCGCCTCTAAATCTCTGCCTCCGGAAAGTGACAATCCAGCTTACGCAGACCCCGCACTTTCCGGGGCGGCCGGCCCTGCGTGCAGCAGGCTTCGGCGCGCCAGCAGCGGGGATGAAATACGCAGCCACTGGCCGGGCTCACCGGATCAGGCGCCGTGCCGGCGATGGCCGGTAGCGGGCCGTTGGCAACACGATCAACTCGGGGGCGTGCCGCCAGCAACGCACGCGTATACGGGTGCGCAGGCGACGCCAGCAGACCCGAAGTCGGCCCCTGCTCCATGGCACGGCCGGCATAGAGCACAAGCGCGTGCTCGCACAAATCGGCTACCAGCATCAGATCGTGGGCGATCAGCAGCAGACTCAGGTTCAGATCCCGCCGCAGTTGCACTAGTAGCGCCACGATCTGCGCCTGCACACTGACATCAAGCGCGGTCGTCGGCTCGTCGGCGATCAGGAGCCGGGGTTCACATAGCAAGCTCATGGCGATGGATACGCGCTGGCGCTGGCCACCGGAGAGTTCATGCGGAAACTGGTGCAGACGCACCGCGCCTTCGCCGAGGCGTACGGCGTCGAGCATCCGCAGGCTCGCGGCCAACGCCGATGCCTGACTGCTACCCCGGTGTACGCGCAACATCTCGGTCATCTGCTGAGCCACCGTCAGATGGGGATTCAAGGTGCTCGATGGGTCCTGGAACACCATGGCCAGACCGGAGCCCCGAACCCGATCCCACTCTGCGCGTGACTGGCCCAGCAGCTCGCGGCCTTCAAACCAAACCTGGCCGCTAACCATCGCAGCGCGCGGCAGCAGACCCATGATCGCCAAAGCCGTCTGCGACTTGCCCGAACCCGATTCACCGACAATGCCCAGCGCCGCACCGGATTCAAGGTCGACATCGACACCGTCAACGACCGTCGCCAGACCGCGGGCCGTCTGGTACTGGATCCGCAGGTCACGAACCTGAAGCAGGCTCACTGCCGGCCGCCCCTGTTGGTCGGGGCCAGTCGGTCACGCAGGCGTTCGCCGAGGGCATTCAGGCACAGCAGCGTGAACACCAGAAAGCCCGCCGGCAGCATCAGCGACCATGGCGTGACCTCCATCTCTCGTGCCCCCTCGTTGACCAGCCCGCCCCAGCTCGTAGCGGGCTCCTGCACCCCAAGCCCGAGAAAGCTGAGAAAGGACTCGATCAGAATCACCTGCGGTAACGTCAGCGTTGCACAGACAATCACGACTCCGAGCAGATTGGGTAGCAGGTGCCGCCAGACGATGGCAGCGGTTCCGACTCCTGAGACGATGGCGGCCTCTATATAGGGCTGGCGACGCAGGCTCAGGGTCTGACCACGGACGATGCGCGCCATGTCCAGCCAGCTGACCGCGCCGATGGCAACGAATACCAGCCACAGTTCACGCCCGAACAGCACCATCAGCAGGATGACGAAGAACAGAAACGGCAGCGCATAGAGCACATCGACCGCGCGCATCATCAGGCTGTCCACCCGGCCGCCAACGTAGCCGGCGACAGCCCCCCAGACAACGCCGATCAGTAACGAAACTGCGGTCGATGCAAGCCCGACAAGCAGCGAAATGCGCCCGCCGTGCAGGGTGCGGGCGTAAAGATCGCGCCCGAGGCTGTCGGTGCCAAACCAGTGCTGCTGCGCCAGGGTCGGTGCCGCCCCCCAATGCCCTGAAAAATCGATGTAATCAGGTGCATAGGGGCTGAGCCAAGGTCCGGCGATGACCAGCGCCACCACCAGCGCCAGTCCGAGTGCGGCGGGAACACCAGCCCCGCGCCTCGGACGTACGCGCGGCGCAAACGGAGCGGTGCCAGCCTTGCCGATACCCCTCATGCGGCACGCGCGCGCGGATCGAGCCGGCCGTAGAGCAGGTCAACGACGAAGTTGAACAGCACAATCAGTGCGCCATACAGCAGCACCACACCGAGCACCACGGTGTAGTCGCGGTTCAAGGCCGCTTGCACGAAGTAGCGCCCGAGTCCGGGCAGATTGAAGATCTGCTCAACCACGACCGATCCGGTCAGCAAACCCGCCGCCGCCGGCCCCAAATACGACAGCACCGGTAACAGCGCCGGCTTGAGCGCGTGCACCAGGAGTACGCGGTGCTCCGGCAAGCCGCGCGCGCGCGCCGCGCGTATGTACGGCGCCTGCAGCACCTCCGCCAAGCTGCTGCGCATCAGGCGCGCGAGATAGGCCGCCTGCGGCAGCGCCAGCGCAACGACGGGCAACACCGCATCGGCAAGATGGCCAGGACGCCAGCCACCTGCCGGCAACCAGCCCAGAGTGACAGCAAACAGCAGGATCAGCAGCGGCGCGACGACGTAGTTCGGTATCGCCAGACCGCTCGCGGCCAGCGTCATCAGCGCGCGATCGGCAATGCTGCCGGGGCGCCAGGCCGCAAGAAGGCCGCCCGCCAACCCAAGCACCAGGGCCAGCAGCAGTGCCCCGACTCCGAGTTGCAGCGACACCGGCAGCGCCTGCGCGATCAGCTCGCTGACACGATAGCCGCTGTACTGCAACGACGGGCCCAGATCACCACGTGCCAAATCTTCCAGGTAGCCCAGATACTGCCGCCACAGCGGTTGATCAAGCTGGTACTGCGCCTGCAGTGCTGCCTCAACCTCCGGCAGCAAGGCGCGGTCACGATCGAATGGCCCGCCAGGCGCCAGCCGCATCATGAAGAACACCAGCGTCACCAGGACAAACAGTGTCGGCAGGCCTTGCAGCAGACGTCGGATCGCAAGCAGCATGGGCGCAGTTTCGGGCCTTCGAGGATGCAGTGTCCATTCGCAACATCAGTGCGACAGACTCAAGTCCTTGCTGTAGTGATAGTCGAGCAGGTTGTCGTGCCAGCCGCGTACCCGCGGCTTCACCAGATGCTTGGAAACGTACCAGTAGATCGGTATCACCGGCCATTCGCTCAGAATCCGCGCTTCGGCATCCGCAAGCAGGGCGCTGCGCGCGGACGCATCGGTGGCAATGGCGGCGCGCGCGAGCAGACCATCGTAGATCTCGTCCGACCAGCCGGTATCGTTCTGGCCGTGTGCGGACTGCAGGATGTCGGTGAAGCTGGAGACATCGTCGTAGTCGCCGATCCAACTGGCGCGAAACAGCTGCGTCAACGTGCGTTGCCGACGGCTGTTGAGAAACACTTTGGTCTCTTCATTGTAGAGGCGGGTATTCACGCCCAGAGACTGCTTCCACATTGCAGCAATGACCACCGCGATCCGCTTGTGATCCTCGTGGGTGTTGTAACGCAACTCCACCGTGAGGGGGTTGGCATCCGAATATCCGGCCTCCGCATAGAGGCGACGGGCTTCGGCCAGCCGGCGCGCAGGCGACCAACCTGCCCAGGCCGGTGTCTGCGGCCGATGCCCCGCCGTGCCGGGTGGCACCCAGGCATAGGCCGGCAGTGCAAGCCCGTTCATTACCTTGCCCACGATCAGGTCCCGATCGACCGCCATGGCCAATGCCGCGCGCAAGGCCCGGTTGCCCTTGAACGGCGGGCGCGTCAGGTTGAAGCCGTAGTAGTAGACGCCCTGATACGTGGCAACACGCAATTCATCTGACAGCTCGCGACGGATCCACGGGGCCTGCACCAGCGGCACCTGAAAGGTGATGTCCAGCTCCCCGGCGCGATAGCGCTTGAGTTCGGAGTTGACGTCCTCGGTGGGGAAATACACCACACGATCGATGGCGGTATGCCGGTCGTCCCAATAGTGGCGGTTGCGGACCAGACTGACCTTGGACTGCACTATCCAGTCCTGCAGGCAATAGGCGCCATTGCTGATCAGGCGGCCCGGGCGCGCAAACGCGTCACCCCACTGCCGCAGACTAGGCCCATGCACCGGGAAACTGCTCGGATGCGCCAGTACGCCCAGCATCTGTGGTGTAGCTGCGCTGAGTCGAATCCGTACCGTCAACGGGTCCGGTGCGCTGACTCCCAGCGCCGACGCCGGCAGCCGGCCCGCAGAAATGTCCGAAGCGTTGATGATCGGCGCGAGCATGCCGACGAAGCTGGATCCGGTAGCGGGGTCCACACTGCGCCGCAGCCCGGTGACAAAGTCCTGCGCGCGAACCGGGGCGCCATTACACCACCGTGCGTCTGGGCGCAGATGAAAGGTGTAAAGACGCCCGCTATCGCCAATTTCCCAACCCCGCGCTGCCCCAGGAACGATGCGCCCATCGGGGGCCACCGCCGTCAGGCCCTCGTACAGATCGCGCAATAGATTGAGCGCACTGACCCCCTCGCCGCGATGCGGGTCCAGGGTCTCCGGTTCCTGACCGTTGCCTATACGCAGCGTAGATGCATCGGCACGCACGGGTTCCGCAACGCCCGCCAACGCGAACAAGCCGAGCAGTACCCCCGGAACCAGCGCTGCCCCGCGCATCGCGCCGCCTCAGTGCGCGGCCGGTCGCCGCGAAGCCCAGGTCACGAGCACCACACCGAGCAGAATGATGGCGGTCCCTATGATCTGGCTGCGCAGCAGGTGCTCATCAAGAATCAGCCAACCCAGCAACACGGCAACCGCAGGGTTTACGTAGGCATAGGTGCCAAGTTGTGCCGGTGTCACCTGGTGAACCAGCCAGAAATAAGCCCCATAGGCCAGGCACGAACCGAGCACCGCGAGATACAGCAGAGCGGTGATGCCGCTGACGCTCCAGTGCCAGCGCGATGCATCCCCTAGCGCCAGTCCGAGGCCGGTCATGACCAGCCCGGTGATCAGCATCTGCAAAGCGGCGGTCATCATCGGCGCGCACCCGACTGGATAGCGTCGGGAATAGATCGAGCCGGCAGCCCACAGCACAGGAGACACCAACAAGGCCAGATAGGCGCTCACCGGTGCGGCGCGTGTCTGCAGGCCGGCGCCAACCAGCACCACGACACCGCCGAATCCGAGCATGAGGCCAATGACGGTCCATCGCCCAAGACGCTCGCCACGCCCGCCCCAGGTGCCAAACCAGGCCATCCACAATGCGGACGTCGCCACGATCAGTGCTGCCTGGTTCGATTCAACCCACTGCTCGCTCCAGGTCACCAGCCCATTGGCGCCCACCAGCATCATCAACGCCGTGATCGCGATCACGGTCCAATCGCGGCGCGAGGTCGGCAAGCGCGCACCCCGCCAGAATGCGTAGGCCAGCATCAAGGGGCCGGCGACCAGAAATCGCAGGCCCGCGAACAGCACTGCGGGCAGTTCCTGCACACCGATGCGGATGGCCAGATAGGTGGAGCCCCAGATGAGATACACGATGGCGAACGCCACCACGACCTGCACTCGGGGTGTTACCGGACTGGGTTCATTCATCATGGGTAACGTCGGCCACTTAACCGACGCCGCACGGCCGCTCAGTTCTGAGTCGATTTGACAGCTTTTTCAGCCGTCTCCGCAGCTTGCTTGGCTGCCTTGGCGGCCTGCTCGGCAGCCTCTTTGCTGGCCTTGATCGATTCGTTGAGGGCGGCGGTATAGGCCTCCTGCTCCTCGACCTGACGCATATGCGCCAGCCACTGAGTGGCGTTGTTGCGGCTCTCGTCGTAGTTCATCGCCTTCTGCAGGGACGTCACCGCGCGCTTGCGGTCGCCCGCATTGAAGGCAGCCACACCCGCGAGGAAAGCAGCTTCTCCAGGCTTCTTCAGTCCACCCTTGGCCAATGCCTTCTCGGCCATTTCGAGGGCCGGCTTCCACTGCTCGCCCTCGATGTAGATCTGGGCAAGCCGGAAATAGATTTCGCCCTTGTCGGACAGCGCAGCCGCCTTCTTGAGCACCGTCTCGGCACGGTCGTACTCGCGTGCTAGCGCCCAGGCGTCACCCAACAGGCTCAGCGTCTTCTCGTCCGGCTTCAGCGCCTTGGCGTCGAGACCACGCTGCATGACCTCAGCCGCCTTGTACGGAATCTCCATCAGCAGGTAGATGTTGCCGAGGTTGCGGAACTCGCTCTCGGTATCGATATAGCCTTGGCGTTCTGCGAGGGCCAGCACCGCGAGGGACTCCTTGTCCTGCTTGATCTCGAAGAACACGCTGGAGAGCTGCTTCCAGTAGTCCTCCTTCTGCGGCGCGAGTTGGATCAACCGCACTAGCACTTCAGCGCACTGCGGAAACTGCTTCAGCTCGAAATGCAGCGCCAACTTCAATTGCAGCCACGATTCCTTGGGTTCCTTGACCTTGGACAGCGCCAGATCCACCTGCGGCAACGCATCGCGGAATCGCTTGCGATCGGCGTAAACGCTGGCCAGCAGGATATGGGCATCCGCCGGCGGGGGCAGCGTGGCCTCGGCAAAATACTGCTCCAGACGCTGGATCGCCTTGTCGGTCTGGTTGTCCTGGAAATAGAGCTGGGCCACATTGAACAACATCTGCTCATACGGTTGCTGCGGCAGGGCGTCCAGCTGCAGCGCCGTCTCGAACGCCTGAATCGCGCCCTTGTAGTTGTTCTGCGAAACGTAGATGAATGCGGCGGTCTGCTGCAGCAACGCTTTCTCGTAGTCGTTGGAGGTGCGCTCCATCAGCGCGCTCACTTTCTCCAGAGCTTCGGCGTTGCGGTTCTTGCCGATCAGATCGTGGATCCGCTCCAACTGGCGATAGGTACTCTCGCTGAGGGTTCCGGTGGCCTTACGCTCCTTCTTGGCCTGAGCCATCGCCGGCG
>JBFJKG010000037.1:0-10221 GCA_041635075.1 Solimonas sp. | reverse complement strand
CCTATGGATGACTTCCTGCATCTTTTCGCAAAGATCGCGGCCGCGCGGATAAGAGGCATCCCGGTGCACGATGGTGGCCAATGCATCCACCTTGTCGCCATTGACCAGTACGTCGAGCTTCACCAGATCCGCTGCCTGGAAGCGCAGCAACTCGTACTCGAACGAGGCATAGCCGCGTGAAACACTCTTCAGACGATCAAAGAAGTCCAGCACGACTTCAGCCAGCGGCATCTCCACTTCCATCTGCACCTGTGAGCCCAGATAGCGCAGATTCTTCTGCACGCCGCGCTTTTCCATGCACAGCTGCATGACCGGGCCAACGTAGTCGGGAGGCATCAGCACGCGGGCATTGATGATCGGCTCGCGAATCTCCTCGACGGTGCCGATTTCGGGCAACTCCGCCGGATTGTCAATCTTCTTGACCGTGCCGTCGCTCATCAGGACTTCATAGACAACAGACGGCGCGGTGGTGATGAGATTCAGGTTGTACTCGCGCTCCAGCCGCTCCTGAACAATCTCCATGTGAAGCATGCCCAGGAAGCCGACGCGGAAGCCAAAGCCGAGGGCGGAGGAGCTCTCGGGCTCAAACTGCAGCGCCGAATCATTCAGGCGGAGCTTCTGCAGGCTCTCGCGGAAATCCTCGAAGTCGTCGGCATCCACCGGGAACAGACCGGCGAACACCCGCGGTTGTACCGTACGAAAGCCCGGCAGCTGCTCGACGCTGGCGTTGCCGGCAAAGGTCAGGGTATCGCCTACCGGGGCACCGAAGATGTCCTTGATGCCGGCGACGATAAAGCCAACCTCACCGCACTCCAGCTGATCCTTGAACACCCGCTTGGGGGCGTTCACGCCCATCATCGTGATTTCGTAATCCTTGCCGGTAGACAGCACACGGATCTTCTGGCCTTTCTTGACCGAGCCGTTCATGACCCGCACCAGCGAGACCACACCCAGATAATTGTCGAACCAAGAGTCAACTATCAGCGCCTGCAACTTGGCGTCGGGGTTCCCCTTGGGCGGTGGCAGGCGCTCGACTACGGCTTCAAGCACGTCGGGCACGTTGAGGCCGGTCTTGGCCGATATGCGGATCGCATCCTTGGCCGGAATCCCGATCACCTGCTCGATCTCGTCGCAGACCCGGTCAGGCTCAGCGTTCTGCAGGTCCACCTTGTTCAACACTGGCAGGACTTCGAGGTTCTGATCCAGCGCGGTGTAGCAGTTGGCCACGGATTGAGCTTCAACGCCCTGGGACGCATCCACTACCAGCAACGCACCTTCACAGGCAGCCATCGAGCGCGACACTTCGTAGGAGAAGTCCACGTGCCCGGGCGTATCGATCATGTTGAACTGATACAGCTCGCCGTTCTTGGCGCGGTAGTGCAACTGCACCGCTTGCGCCTTGATCGTGATGCCACGCTCGCGCTCAATCGGGTTGTTGTCGAGTATCTGGGCATGCATCTCGCGCAGCTGCAAACCGCCGCAGAGCTGAATGAAGCGATCCGCAAGCGTGGACTTGCCGTGATCGATGTGCGCGATGATGCTGAAGTTGCGGATGTGATCCTGATTCATGGACAGCGCAGACCAGCCGGTTTCGGCCGCAAAAAAGGGCGCGAAGTATAGCCCAGTCGCTCAGACCTCAGCCGTGAGCCTGGGCCGCGAACGCGACCGCATCGAAGTGCCCTTCCGACAGCACGGCGCCCTCTTCGTTCAATAACACCGGAATCCGGCGACCAAACCGCAGGCGCCATTCCGCACGATCATCGACGTCGGCCTGTTCCAGTACGTAGTCTCTACCGCGCAGATGTTCACGCAGGGCCAACTCGAAATCCTCGCACAGCTCGCACTCCGCGCGCCCCAGCAGCAGATAGCGCTCAGTCATCGGTGTCGGGGATGCTGGCCGGCATATCCAGCGCCAGGAACAGCGGCGCACCGCGCCGCTGAACCAGGATCGGCACCGTCTGGCCCGGGGTCAGGCGTGCCGCCACTTCGTTCAGGCGCTCCACGCTATTGACCTCCTGGCCGGCGATCTGCAGCAGCACGTCTCCAGGACGCAGGCCTGCGCGCGTGGCGGGCCCCTCCTGCACCGACATGATCAGCACACCGCCGGAGACCACCTTGGCCTGACTGCGCTCGGAAGCCGTCAGCGGACGCACAGTCAGTCCCAGGGGTCCGCTTGGCGGGGGCGCCAACGGCTCCTCGCCCAATGCCTGATCGCTGTCCGGGGCGAGCATGCCGACCTCGACCTTGATCGTCATCGCCTTGCCGTCACGGATCACTTTCAGCGTTGCCTTGGAGCCGGGATCGGCGATGCCAACCAGATGCGGGAGTGAGCTGGAGCTGGGCAGCTCCTGGCCGTTGAAGCTCAGAATGATGTCACCCTCGCGCACCCCGGCCACGGCGGCCGGCCCCTGCGGAATCACCCGCGCGACCAGTGCGCCCTCCGGCTTCTCCAGGCGGAACTGCTGTGCCAGGTCGCGATCGACCTCCTGCACCACGACACCCAACCAGCCGCGAGTCACGCGGCCGTTACTCTTGAGCTGGCCCGCAACCTTGGCCGCAACATCGATGGGAATCGAGAACGACACGCCCTGATAGCCGCCCGATTGCGAGTAAATCTGGGAGTTCACGCCGACCACTTCACCCGAGAGATTGAACAGCGGCCCGCCGGAGTTGCCGGGGTTGATCGCCACATCGGTCTGCACGAACGGCACGTACTGTTCGGTCACCAGCGCACGCCCCTTGGCCGAGACGATCCCCGCGGTTACCGAGTAATCGAAACCAAACGGTGAGCCTATAGCCAATACCCACTGGCCAGGGCGCAGCTTGCTCGAGTCGCCAATCGTGACCACCGGCAGGTCGTCGGCATCGATACGCAGCAGCGCCAGATCACTGGCCTCGTCGCTGCCGACTACCTGGGCCGTGAACTGCCGGCGGTCGAGCAGACGCACGATGACTTCTTTGGCGTCCCTGACGACGTGATAATTGGTGAGGATATAGCCGTCCTTCCACAGCACGAACCCCGAGCCTAGCGACTGCGGTTCCTGCAGCGGCCCTTCCTCGGGGACGCCCTGGTCGGGTTGATTCTCGAAGAACCGGCGGAACCATTCCGGGGCTTCCTGCAGGGCTTCCGCGTCGGCTGCAGGATCAGAGGGCGTACGTCGCGCGTGATCCGCAGGAACGGTGCTGATGTTGACGACCGAGGGCGAGACCTGCTCGACCAGATCAGCAAAATCGGGGTGTCCGTCCGCCACCACCGCGGGCACTTCGCGACCGCAGGCCACGATCAGCACGGTGAATAGCAGACAGGAAAGCCGCAGGGAGTGCGCCGAAAACGTCATGAAATGCTCCGGTCCGCGCGGCAGTGGCGCGGCATCAGCGCGAGATTTCAATGGAATTGGCGCAGAAACTCAAACTGCCGATACCGCTGGACCCGACTCAGGACCGCTTGACACCAGCGCAAACCTCGGTTTCCGAGCGACTGGGACGACGCAAAAGCCGGGGCCGAAACTCGGCATCCTGCGCACCGCGCGCATAGTTTCCGGTGATCCAGAAACCACCCGCCAGACCGGCCAGGCCGAAGGCGGCAACTCCAAGGTCACCGGCGCCGAGCATTGCCTGAGCAAAAGCCGCCAAGGAGAACATCGCCACTACCGGCACCAGATAGACCCACACCGAGGCGCGCAACAGCGCGGCTTCCGCCAGACCGACAACCACCACATCGCCGACCGACACACCTTCGAGCATACCCGCGACCTCGACCTCGGCGTCACGGCGTTTGAGCAAGCGGGCTAGCAGGCCACCGCCGCAGCCCTGCCCCGCTGCGCAACGCGCGCAGGACGCGGGCCCAAACGCCCGTACCCGGATCAAGCCCGCGTCAACGCTGGAAACGATCGCCTTTTCTTCTATCAAGACTCAGCGCTGCCTGTTCGGTCTCAGGGGGCAGGCGCGGGCACAGCGCCCGAGACGGCCGGCTGCGCGGCCGGCACGGCACCGTCGGCATCGTCAATCTTGAAGTTCTCACCGATCAGCCGAACAGTCTCGGGTGGCGCCTCGCCCACTACGGTGATGTGCACGGTTCCCTGCATGCGGCCATAGGCATGCACGGCACCGATCTGCGAAACCCCCTGGAATACGCGTGCCGGTATCACCTTGCGGGTGCGGAACACCGATACCGCGGAGAGTCCGTCCGACAGCACCAGGTGCTCTATGACTCCCTTGCCATCCGGAGTCGGGCGCAGGTCCCGCATCGTGACCCTGAATCCTGGCGGAAGGTCAACGAACTGCGGGCTTGCGCCGGGCAACGGACCTGCGGGCGCTGAGGGTGCAAGCTGCGGCGCGCTTGCGTACTGCTGATTCGGGTCCAACTCGCTGCGCAGGGCACTGTCCGGAATGGTCTGCGGAAAGTCTACTTGGGTGAACATCATCTGCTCGAGCACGGTGCCATCACGGCTGACCAGGTTCACCTTCAACGGCACTGCGGTGGCCTCGTCGGCCCAGACCTCATAGCCATAGCGGTACTGGTCACGCGGCGTCACCGCCACCCCGCGACAGATGCGCCCGGCGATACGCTCGGCACCCAGGCTCTCGAACTCGTAGACCTGCGCGATCTGCGCCACCCGCTCCAGCGTAAGCCCGGGGAACAAGGCCTTAGGCGTGGGGCGCTGTACCGTCATGCGGCGGTCACGCGGCAACAGACAGATCACCCGATCGTTCTGCTTGATGATTTCACTGGGGAGACCGGTCTGAGTCAGCACCCGCTCCATCTCGATATTGTCCTGGAAGCGATGCACCACGCGCATCGATTCCAGCGTATCGCGCGACTGATAGACAATGACGCCACGATAATTGGCCTCGCGCGCCGCTGTGCTGATACGAACCAGCCATTCGGCGATATCGCCCGCAGCGAATGCCGGCATTGCCGCCAGCGCCAGCAGGAGGGTCCAGCCGCGCCGCATCAGCGTTGCGCTCCGGTCGTCACCACCGCCGGCTGCGCCTGGGCCTGTGATGGCGCCTGATCAACGTTGTAGGCCGCAAAGCGTGCGTAGGACAGCGTGCCGCCCATGCCCCGCTCCGCCAGCGTATTGCTGTGCTCGATCAGATAATTGCGCAGGTCTTCATCCATCGCCTGCTCATCCGGGCTCAGCGATACGGTCTGCAGATTCCGTGGGCGCCGGGTCGGTAGCGGCACCGAAACCGGACTGCTGACCTGAGGCAACGCAGAACTACCGGCGGCATCCATGGATTCTCGACCATTGCCGCCAAAATTCAGGGTGACCGCAACCACGGCCACCGAGGCGGCAACCGCCCAGCCACTGAGTGCACGCCAGTCAAACGACCGTCGGGGCTTAGCCGGCGCCGGCTGCCGGGCGGCCAGATCAACCACATTGGAGCCCATCGGCTCGGGGGCTGCATCCAACCGGCTCATGACGTCAGCGCAGATACAGGGCTGGTCGCGCTTGACGCGCGTGCCCTCACGGGCCTCCCGCGCCACGCACATGCGGCTCCAGGCCGCCTTCATCTCGGGCTCACGCTCCATCTCGTCGAGCAGGCGGTCCATTTCCTCGGGGCTGCATTCACCGTCAAACAGTGCGGACAGAGATTCGTTTGCCATAACCGACCCTTACCTCAAGAAGACATAAGCTAAACCACGCAGAGCGGGAAAAGTTCCCGGCTGCGCGTTCAATTGAAACCCCATCTGACGCACGGTCATCCCAGTAGCGGTTTTAGCACGAGGTCAATCGCCTCGCGCGCGCGAAAGATACGGGAGCGTACGGTACCGATGGGGCAGTCCATGACCTGGGCAATTTCCTCGTATGAGAGGCCTTCCAGTTCGCGCAGGGTAATGGCCTTGCGCAAATCAGCCGGCAGCTTGCCGATTGCCGCTTCCACCTTCTCGCGAATTTCCTCGGTCAGCACCTGCGCCTCTGGCGTGTCGATATCGCTCAGCTGCTCGGTATGACCGTAGAGCTCGGCATCGGCGATATCGATATCGCGGTCGGCGGGTCGGCGGGCGCGCGAAACCAGCGAGTTCTTCGCGGTATTGATGCCGATCCGGTACAGCCAGGTGTAAAAAGCCGACTGGCCGCGAAAGCCGTTGAGCGCGCGCCAGGCGCGAATGAACGTGTCCTGAGCCACATCCGGCGCATCGGCATCGCCAACCAGGCGGCTGACCAGCTGAATGATGCGGTGCTGGTACTTGCGCACCAGTAGCTCGAACGCGCGCTGATCACCGGCTTGCGCCCGGGCTACCAGTTGTTCGTCTGCAATATCGGTCATGCGCGGCTTGCGGTCCTGCGCGACATAGGGTGCCGCACCTGAAAACGGATAAACTTTAAGAGGAGCGCCCATCTGCCCCGAGCCATCGGCCGGCGGATGAGCACAAGTAGAATCAATCTCAACAGTCTAGCAACCTCGCCTCTGACTTCCCATGCTCGATGCTGAAGTTCTGGTCCTAGGCAGCGGTGCTGCTGGGCTATCTTGCGCCCTGCGCCTGGCGGCTGCGGGCCGCAAGGTCACGGTCGTTTCAAAAAGTCTGGCCTCCAGCGGCAGCACCCTGTGGGCTCAGGGCGGCATCTCCGCGGTACTGGACGCCGAGGACTCCACCGAAAACCATGTGCAGGACACGCTGGTGGCGGGCGCCGGACTGTGCGACGAACCCGCCGTACGCTACACCGTCGAGCGCGGTGCCGCCTGCATACAGTGGCTGCTGGACCAGGGCGTGGAATTCACCCGTGACGAGGATGCGACCGCCACCGGACTGCACCTGACGCGGGAAGGCGGACACTCGCATCGGCGCATCGTTCACGCTGCAGATGCGACCGGACACGCCGTGGAAAGCACACTGGTCGCGGTGGCCTGCCGCCACCCCAACATCCGCGTGCTGGAACGGTCCATGGCCGTGGACCTGATCCTGGATCACGGCGGCAGTCGCGCCTGCGGAGCCTACCTGCTGGATCGCGACACGGGGCAGGTTTCGTCGTTCTCTGCCAAGGCCGTGGTCCTGGCCACTGGCGGCGCCAATCAGGTCTATCTGTACTCCAGCAATCCGTTCGGCGCCTCGGGAGACGGCATCGCCATCGCCTGGCGCGCCGGCTGTCGCGTGGCCAACATGGAGTTCATGCAGTTCCACCCGACAACGCTGTATCACAAGGACGCGCGTAACTTCCTGATCAGCGAAGCACTGCGCGGAGAAGGCGCGCACCTGCGCCTTCCCAAGGCCGATGGCAGCGCCGGTGAACGCTTCATGCCGCGTTTTGATGCGCGCGGCGAGCTGGCGCCGCGCGACATCGTGGCGCGGGCCATCGACCATGAGATGAAACGCCTGGGCCTGCGTCATGTGCTTCTGGACATCACCCACAAGCCGGCGGCGTTCATCCTGCAGCACTTCCCCAGCATTCACGCTCAATGCCTGAAGTTTGGCATCGACATCACACGCCAGCCGATACCGGTGGTCCCGTCAGCGCATTTCACTTGCGGCGGCGTACTCACCGATCTCGCCGCACGCACGGATCTGGATGGCCTGTACGCCATCGGTGAGGTTGCCTGCAACGGCCTCCACGGCGCCAATCGCCTGGCCTCGAACTCGCTGCTCGAATGCCTCGCCTTTGCGGAAGCGGCAGCTCACGACGTGCTGGCTACGCTCGACCAGCGGCAGATGCCGCTCGCCCCCAAGGCGTGGGACGCCAGCCGCGTCACCGACTCCGACGAAGATGTCGTGGTGGCGCATAACTGGCTGGAGCTGCGCACCTTCATGTGGGACTACGTTGGCATCGTCCGCACTACCAAGCGCCTGGAGCGCGCCCAGCACCGAGTGGAGTTGCTCGCGCGTGAAATCCAGGAGTACTACGGCAACTATCGGGTGACACCGCATTTGCTGGAACTGCGCAATCTCGTTGTCTGTGCCGATCTGATCGTACGCTCAGCCCTGGCGCGCAAGGAAAGTCGCGGCCTGCACTACACCCTCGACTATCCGCAAACGCTGCCCAACGCGCAGCCCACGGTACTGCCGGGCCACTTGCCGGGTTGACCGGTGCGCGCCCGATCGTGGCTGCGAGCGCCGCTATTCGGCGAGACTGAGTCGGGCGCGCAGGCGCCGCAGTCCGTCGGGGGAAGCCTCGTCGCCGGCTATCAGACGTGCGGTTGTTGCGCCTGATCTGAGTCGAAACCGCAGCAACAGCAGCCAGGGATGCACCAGACTTCCCGGCAACAGCTCGGCGTCAACGGGCGCGCCGTGGCTGCGATGGAGGGTCCAGCCACCATCGGCATGCCACACCAGCCGCGTGATCGACTGCGCCGAGAATCCAAGCACCGCATGTCGCCTGACATACATCCACGACAGTGCAAACGCGAAGGCCAGAACCAGCATCGGCCAGCCCTGCTGCATGGAAAACGGCAGCAAGCCCAGGCAGACGATATGCAGCACGAAGATCGCGCGCAGAGCGCGATGCGAAGGCCGCAGGGTCAGATCAACGGTAGATGCGAAGCTGCTCGACGATGCCGACATATTCAGCGGGTACCGTGTCGTAGCCCATGGTCCATGCCCAGATATCCGGGTCTTCGGCCAGCGTAACCAGACGCAGGAACGCAGCCTTTTCCTCAACCGGCGCCTGATGGAAACAGTGCGCGTAGTAGCGCTCCAGCATCACGTCCAGCTCCTTCATGCCCCTGCGCAGCAACCAGCGCAGGCGACCGTCGCCGGCGGCGCTCATCGCTGCGTCCAGCGCACGGGGGCGGCTGAGCCGCCCTCGTCAATCACCGGAGAGTTGAACCTCACTAGACCTTGCGCTCAACCATCAGCTTCTTGACCTCGGCGATGGCCTTGGCCGGATTGAGCCCCTTGGGGCAGGACTTGGCGCAGTTCATGATCGTGTGGCAGCGGTAGAGCTTGAACGGATCCTCCAGGGCATCGAGACGCTCGCCGGTGGCTTCGTCGCGGCTGTCGACCAGCCAGCGGTAGGCCTGCAGCAGGATGGCCGGGCCCAGGTAGCGATCCGAGTTCCACCAGTAGCTCGGGCAGGACGTCGAGCAGCATGCGCAGAGGATGCACTCGTACAGACCGTCGAGCTGGGCGCGGTCCTCCTCGCTCTGCAGCCGCTCACGCGTCGGCGCCGGCGAATCGGTCTTGAGCCAGGGCTCGATCGATGCCAGCTGCGCATAGAAGTGCGTCATGTCCGGCACCAGATCCTTGACCACCGGCATATGCGGTAGCGGGTAGATCGAGGCGTCGCCCTTGATCTCGTCGCAGGGCTTGATACAGGCCAGCGTATTGCTGCCGTCGATGTTCATCGCGCACGAGCCGCAGATGCCTTCACGGCAGGAGCGACGGAACGTGACGGTCGCGTCCATCTCGTTCTTGATCTTGATCAGCGCGTCCAGAACCATCGGGCCGCAGGTCGCCATATCGACTTCGTAGGTATCGGTGCGCGGATTGGCTCCGGTATCCGGATCGTAGCGATAGATCTTGAAGGTCTTGACGTTCTTCGCGCCGGCGGGCGCCTTGAAGGTCTTGCCAGCCTTCTTGTCGAGCTTGGAATTCTGCGGCAGCGTGAGTTGAGCCATTTGCTAGTCGTCCTTCGATCAATACTTGCGGGCAACAGGAGGAATGTGATCCACCTCGCCATCCAGCGGCTGCATATGCACTGGGCGATAGTCGATCTGCACATCCTTGTCGCCGGTGCGCCAGGCTATGGTGTGCTTCATCCATTCCTGATCGTTGCGATCCTTGATGTCATCGCGCGCATGGGCACCGCGTGATTCCTTGCGGTTCTCGGCACCGACGATGGTGATCAGGGCCTGACCCAGCAGGTTGTCGAGTTCCAGCGTCTCCGCCAGATCCGAATTCCAGATCATGGAACGATCAGACACGGCCAGGTCGGTGGTGAAGGTATCAATCACGGCCTTGAGCTTGGTGATGCCTTCCTGCATGACTTCGCCATCGCGGAATACCGCGCAGTGCTTCTGCATGGTCTTCTGCATATCCAGACGGATCTTCGCCGTCGGCGTGCTGCCCCTGGCGTTGCGGAACTTGTCGAGCCGCGCCAGCGCCTTTTCTTCGGACGCGCTGGAAATCGTCTTGTGTGACTGCCCCGGCTTGACCAGTTCAGCCGCACGGATCGCGGCGGCGCGACCAAACACCACCAGATCCAGCAGCGAGTTCGATCCCAGACGGTTGGCGCCGTGCACCGAAACGCAGGCGGCTTCACCCACCGCCATCAGGCCCGG
>JBFJKG010000036.1:0-10243 GCA_041635075.1 Solimonas sp. | reverse complement strand
GGGCAAGGTGTACTTCGATTTGCTGCAGGCGCGCCAGAAGGACAAGCTCGACAAGGTGGCACTGGTGCGCATTGAACAGCTGTACCCGTTCCCTCGCGAAGGTTACGAGCAGGCGCTGGCGGCGTTCCCGAAGGCCAAGGAGGTGCTGTGGTGCCAGGAGGAGCCCGAGAATCAGGGAGCCTGGTATCAGATCAAGCATCGTCTGGCGGCCTACCTGAAGCCCAGCCATCAATTGATGTACTCGACGCGCAAGGGTGCGTCGACCACTGCGGTGGGGTATCTCAAGGTGCACCAGCAGCAGCAGGCTCACGTCGTCCAAGAAGCACTGACCGGCGGTACGCGCGTCTAGCGTAGTCCTGCTCACGCCAGAATTAACAGTATCGCTAGCAAGGAAATTTCAAGCATGGCAATCGAGATCAAAGTACCCAATCTGCCTGAGTCAGTGTCTTCCGCGACCATCGCGACCTGGCACGTCAAGGCCGGTGATACCGTCAAGCGCGAGCAGAATCTGGTCGATCTGGAAACGGACAAGGTCATGCTGGAAGTTCCGGCTACCGCCGACGGCGTGCTCAAGGAGTTGCGGATAGCCGAAGGCGCGACCGTTCAGGCCGGCGATGTGCTCGGTCTGCTCGAAGAAGGCGCGGCCCCGGCTGCCGGCGGCGGCAAGGCGGAGGCGGCCGCGAAACCGCCCTCGAGCAGTCAGGCTCCCGCCGCACCAGCGGCTGGCAACGAAGACCAGTCACCCGCCGTGCGCAAGCTGCTGTCGGAGATGGGTCTGTCCGCTGCGGATATCGAGGGCAGCGGCAAAGGTGGGCGGCTGACGGTTGAAGATGTCAAGGCCCACGCTGCTAAGCCGGCAGCGGCACCTGCTGCGAAGGCGGACGCCAAGCCTGCGGCCCCGGCGCCGCGCCCGGCAGCCGGCGCCCGCGAAGAGCAGCGCGTGCCGATGACCCGCATCCGTGCGCGCATTGCCGAGCGTCTGCTGGAAGCCAAGAACTCCACGGCAATGCTGACGACCTTCAACGAAGTCGACCTGAAGGCGGTCTCGGAGATTCGCGCACGCTACAAGGGTCCGTTCGAGAAGGCGCACGGCGTCAAGCTCGGCTTCATGTCCTTTTTCATCAAGGCAACCATCGAGGCCCTGAAGAAGTATCCGGTGATCAACGCGTCGGTGGACGGGCAGGACGTGATCTACCACGGGTACTACGACATCGGTGTCGCGGTCTCGTCGGAGCGTGGACTGGTGGTGCCGATCCTGCGCGATGCGGACCAACTCTCCATGGCCGAGATCGAGAAGGCGATCGGCGATTTTGGGACACGTGCCAAGGCCAACAAGCTGACCATGGACGATCTCACCGGCGGCACGTTCTCGGTGACCAATGGCGGCGTGTTCGGATCTATGATGTCGACGCCCATACTGAATCCCCCGCAGTCGGCCATTCTCGGCATGCACGGCATCGTCGAACGACCCGTAGTCGTCGATGGCGAGATCGTCGTGCGGCCGATGATGTATCTGGCGTTGTCCTATGACCATCGCATCATCGACGGCAAGGAGGCGGTGTTGGGGCTGCGCACCATCAAGGAGTGTCTGGAAGACCCCGCCAAGCTGTTGCTGCAGTTGTAAGTAGGGACAGCTCGGACGAGTTGGCGGGTCCGCATTGCGGGCCCGCTTCGTTTTTGCGGCAGCTATTGCATACTGCCTTCATGGCGCAGGCACCGTTGCACACCGATCCGATTCCGTTCATCACCTTGCCCAATTGGGTGAAGGCGGCAACGGTCTGCGGGTTCAACATCCAGCCGATCTTCGAGCGTCTGGGGGTTCAGACCGATCTGATACGTCTGGAAGACGCCACCATCAGTGCCCCTGCGCTGGGGCTGGTCATGGAGGAATGTGTCGCGGCTGCGCGCGAGACGTCGCAGCTGCATCATTTTCCGTTCATGCTGGGCGAGACCTTTGCGTTTGACTACTTGCCCGACATCGGTACGTTTCTGGCCACCAGTCCCAACCTGCGCGAGGCGTTCCGGGTCTTCGAATGGGTGCGTGAACTGATCAATCCGATGATCGCGTTCCACCTTGACGAGCAGGGCGAGCAGGCCGCCCTGGTGCTGGATGGATCACACAGTGTGGCCACTCCGCAGGATCGCTATTTCATCGAGTCGATTTTTGCGTCGGTGGCAAAGTTCGGACGCATGCTGGCAGGCGACCTTGAGCAGTTTTCCCGCCTGACGTTTCGGTACCCGATGCCGGGATATGCCGCCGCATACGAAAGCTACTTCCGCGTTCCCGTGGCATTCATGCAAGCGCATAACGCCTTGGAGTTTCCGCGCGGACGGCTGGATCAGCCGTTGGATGGTGCGTTCCCGAGCCTCAATCGGCAGGCAGCGCAGCGGGTTAGCCAGCGACTGGCGCAGTTGCCGCGACGGACCGGGCTAGTGGCCGCAATTGAGGCCGCGTTTGAGCGCGATCCGCGATTGCTGGGGCAGGGGATCGGTGCGGTCGCCGAGCAACTGGGCATGCACGCGCGCACGCTGCAGCGCCGCCTGCAAGGTGAGCATGAGTCCTATGCCGGCGTATTGGATCGGGTGCGCTATCGTCTCGCGCTGCGCGCGTTGCAGCAGGCCGATCTGGACATGGAGTCGATCAGCGAGCGCCTTGGATTCTCGGATCGGCGCGCCTTCACGCGCGCGTTTACCCGGTGGTCGGGGGTGAGTCCCAGCAGCTTTCGGCAGCGCCGCGAGCTTTAGCAATCTCCCGCAAGCCATTGATTCGAGGATGCTCCTTTTCCCGAGCACAAGCCGCGAACCAATTGTCGCGAAAAGTTCCCTCGCGTCGTCCGCGGTCATAGCCCTTGACCGTGAGCACACCTACAGTCGATGCCATGGAAGCGCATTGTTCAGGAGTGGACGTGATGGAAGGTGATCGCATGCAGCAGCTGATTACGCCGCGCAAAGGACCGGATTTCGATCTGGGTGGCGATATCCCCAAGTATTGGTTCGAAGGTGATGCGTTCAAATCACGCTTCTTTGACGCCATGTCGCTGCTGTTCCCAGAGGGCGAAAAGTTTTTTATCGCCTGCGTCAGGGACTACCGTGACCAGATTACTGATCCCAAGCTGCAGGCCGAGGTCAAGGACTTCATCTATCAGGAAGGCCAGCACGGCATGGTGCATACCCAGTACAACAACCGTCTGAAGGCGCAGGGCATTGCCGTCGATCACATTCTGCAGCGGCAGAAAGACATCATGTTCGGGTTCTTCCGCAAGTATCTGCCCAAGACGTTTACGCTGGGGCAGACGGCAGCTGCCGAGCACATGACCGCACTGATGGCGCACGGCTTCTTCAGCAATGGCATGTTCGAGAAGGCGGACCCCCGCGTCCGCGCCATGTACGCCTGGCATGCGGTCGAAGAGATCGAGCACAAGGCGGTGGCGTTTGACGTGCTGCAGAAGGTCGCCAAGGGCGGCTATCTGTCGAGAGTGCTGTCGATGCTGCAGGTTTCGATGAGCTTTCCGCTGCACGTGTTCCTGATCATGGCGCACATGTTCAAGGTTGATGGTCTGGGTTTTCGCGAACGGGTGGGTGTGTGGTTGCGCGGGCTGTGGTGGCTGTATGGCCCGGGCGGGCTCTATCCGCGCCTGCTGCCAACCTATCTGGCGTACTTCAAGCCGGGCTTTCATCCTTGGGCGCACGGCAGCCTAGACACCTATCAGCGCTGGGTGGACGCCTACGAACGCAACAGCCATGACGCCGTAGCGGCTGGTGATGAGGTCATGGCGCAGACATTGGCGCGGGCCTGAGCTCAGGCGCGGATCTGGCGGCAATGGTCTGATTGTCGCGCGCTGTGCCGGTTTCTAGGTGATTCTGCCGTGACGACCGGAGTCACAGGCGGCTAGAATGCTCGCAAATTGGAAGCGAGCACCATGACTGATCAATACGATGTTTTGGTAGTTGGCGGCGGACCCGGCGGCTATCCCTGTGCCATTCGCGCCGCACAACTGGGCTTCAAGACCGCGTGCATCGATAGCTGGCTGAATCGCGATAACACCCCCGCGTTTGGCGGCACCTGCCTCAACGCCGGGTGCATCCCCTCGAAAGCCCTGCTTGAGTCCAGCGAGCTTTACCACCGCGCCCTTCACGAACTGGACACGCACGGCATCAGTGCCGGTGACGTCAAGCTTGATCTGGACAAGATGCAGGCCCGCAAGAATACGGTGTCCCGCCAGCTGACTTCCGGCATCAAGACCCTGTTCTCGGCCAACAAGGTCACGGGACTTGAAGGTTTTGGCAAGCTGCTGGGCGGCGGCAAGGTTGAATATCGCACCCACAAGGGCGAGACCACGATCCTTGAAGCCAAGCACATCGTCATTGCTACCGGGTCCGAGCCGGTCAATCTCAAGATTGCGCCGATGGATGGCGAGCGCATCGTCGACTCTTGGGGGGCTCTGGATTTCGACAAGGTGCCGAAGACGCTGGGCATCATCGGTGCCGGTGTGATCGGCGTAGAGCTGGGCAGCGTCTGGTCGCGTCTGGGGGCCAAGACCGTAATACTCGAAGCGCTGCCCGATTTCCTGCCGATGGTGGACAAGCAGATCTCCAAGGAGGCCTTACGGCATTTCAACAAGCAAGGGTTGGATATTCGCCTCGGCGCCAAGGTGCTGTCAGCCAAGAACGACGGCAAGAAGGTCACACTTGAATATGAGGTGGCCGGTGAGAAGAAGAAGGAAGTCTTTGACAAGCTGATCGTTGCGGTTGGCCGCAAGCCGTTCACCAAGGATCTTGGGGTTGAGACGGCTGGCGTAGAGCTGGACGAGCGTGGCTTCGTCAAGATCGATGCGCACTACAAGACCAGTGCCGCCGGCATCTATGCGGTCGGAGATGTCACCGGCGGGGCGATGCTGGCCCACAAGGCGATTGAGGAAGGGGTCGCGCTGGCCGAGCAGCTCGCGGGTCACCATACCCAAGTCAACTACAACGCGGTGCCGAGCGTGATCTACACCTCTCCTGAGGTGGCCTGGGTGGGGCTCTCTGAAGAGCAGGCCAAGGCCAAGGGGCATGAGGTCAAGACCGGCGCCGGTTCGTTTGCTCCGAATGCGCGCGCCAAGGCCATGGAACAGGCGGCCGGTAGCATCAAGATCATTGCGGACGCCAAGACGGATCGAATACTCGGCGTTCACATGTGCGGCCCCTATGTATCGGAGCTGCTGGCCGAAGCTGTGCTGGCGCTGGAGTTTGCGGCTACGTGCGAAGATATCGCGCTGACCATGCACGGTCATCCGACGTTGTCGGAAAACTTCCACGAAGCAGTGCTGGCCGTGGATGGCCGCGCTATTCATGCCGTCAACAAGGCAAAAAAATAACCTAACTGGGGGACACTACACGATGAGTATCTATACGCTGGGCCGCCGCATTTCCATCGGACTTATGCTGTGCCTGTCAGCCGGCGTTGCTCGCGCGGAGATTGTGGATTTTGCGGTGGGCGACAACAGCTTCCGTTTGGCAGTCTACGGGCCGCTGTCGCGGTTGCTGAGCGATACCAAGGGGCAATACGACGTAGGTGCGATTGTGCGGCCGAAGCGCAATGACGATCTGCTGGTCGTACATACCGGTGTCATGCTGACCGGCGATACCGGTATCCGCAACGCCAACGTTGCTGCAGGCTTGGGCGTCCGCGCGGTCTACATCGGCCGCGATGACGACAGCGGTGGTGCGGCCGCTCTGGGTGGTCAGGTGGAAGTCCGCTTGCCCGGTTATGAGCGCGTTGGGTTCTCGTTGTACGGCTATGGTGCGCCTGACGTGACCAGCTTTGGTCAAGTGGACAAGTACTACGAAGTTGGCGTTGGCGTTGACTATCAGTTGCTGAAGGATGCCTCCATCTACGTCGGCTACCGTGAAGTCCGCATCGACATCGCCAATCTGACCGACGTCAAGGCAGATGACAGCGTGCATGTCGGCCTGCGTTTGAGTTTCTAAAGAGAGCGCGCAAAATCCTATGGGTCGTGGTCCAAGTATCGCCGCGCGCAAGGGTGCTGAAGATGCCCGCCGCGGCAAGCTGTTTACCAAGTTCATACGCGAGATTACGGTCGCTGCCCGCACTGGCGGTGGCGATCCGAAAGCGAACGCACGCTTGCGGCTGGCGCTTGACAAGGCGTTGACCGCCAACATGCCCAAGGACGTCGCCGAGCGCGCCATCAAGCGCGGCACCGGCGAGGGCGCAGCCGACCAGTTTGAGGAAGTCCGGTACGAGGGCTATGCACCGGGTGGCGTTGCGGTCATCGTTGATTGCATGACCGACAACCCGACGCGCACGGTCGCCGAGGTTCGGCATGCTTTCTCAAAGAATGGGGGCAGCCTCGGTGCCAGCGGATCGGTAGCCTATCTGTTTACCCGCACCGGCCAGATCTTCTTCGAAACGGGTGGCGATACCGTATTGGATGAACAGATCCTTGAGGTCGCGTTGGAGGCAGGTGCCGACGATGTGATCAGCGAGGACGGATTTACCGAAGTGCTTGCCGCACCCGAGGCCTATGAAGGTGTGTTGAAGGCCTTGGACGCCAAGGGGCATAAGCCGGTCCAGGCCGACGTGACGCTGCGTCCGGCAACGATGGTGGCCGTCGTTGGCGAGCAGGCTGAGGTCGTCAGCAAATTGCTGGAAATGCTGGAAGATCTCGATGACGTGCAGCATGTTTACTCCAATGCCGATCTGGGCGAGGGGTGAGCGCGGTCACTCGGATACTCGGTATAGACCCCGGTTCGCGGTACACCGGGTACGGCGTCATCGACGTTGAACGGGGTCGCAGTCGTATCGTGGCTTGCGGCCGGATCGACGCAACCCGCGGCACGATGGCAGAGCGCTTGCTGTTGATCCAGCAGACCTTGACCACGCTTATTGCGACCCATGCTCCCGCCGAGGCAGCCATTGAAGAGGTTTTCGTCAACAGCACCAACGCGAAAAGCGCTCTGGTACTGGGACAGGCCCGCGGTGTCGCCATGTGCGCATGTGCGTTGGCTGGCCTGGAGCCAGCCGAATATGCCGCTGCCTCGGTCAAGCTTGCGGTCACCGGCCAAGGTCGGGCTGACAAGGAGCAGGTGCAGCACATGGTCAAGGTTCTGCTGAACCTGCGCGAGCGCCTTGCCACTGACGCCTCTGATGCGCTTGCGGTGGCGCTGACGCATGCTCATGTGCGGTCTACCCGGGATCGGTCCGGCGCGCGCCTGGGCGCCAATTGGGGCGCACCATGATTGGCCGGATAACCGGGCGCTTGCTGCTGAAACAGCCGCCGCTGTTGCTGATTGACGTGAGCGGGTTGGGCTACGAGGTCGAAGCCCCGATGTCTACGTTCTACAAGCTGCCAGCCGTAGGTGAGAGCCTTACGCTGCACACGCACATGACGGTGCGCGAGGATGCGCACCTGCTGTTCGGGTTTGCAACCGAGCGGGAAAAAGCCCTGTTCAGGGAGTTGATCAAGGTGTCCGGCGTGGGCCCCAAGTTGGCATTGACCGTGTTGTCCGGGGTTAGTGTCGAAGACTTCTGGGAGACGGTTCGCGCCGGCGACGCGGTGCGGCTCACCAAGCTGCCGGGGGTTGGTCGAAAAACCGCTGAGCGACTGGTGGTCGAGATGCGCGACAAGGCGGGCGGGGAGGCCAAACCGGGGCTAGGCGGTGCCGTGTCGAGCGTGCCGCTGATCGAGGCGCGTAGCGCCCTGGCTGCGCTGGGCTACAAGCCGGTGGAAGTGCAGCGCTACACCGAAGCAGTCTATAAAGATGGCATGACCACCGAGCAAATCATTCAGGAAGCGCTCAAGCGCGCAGTGCGATGAGTGAATCCGAGCGACTGGTATCCACCCGCGCGGGAGCCGACGACGAGCGGATCGAACGGGCGATTCGCCCTCAGAAGCTCGAGGAGTATGTGGGTCAGGCGCCGGTGCGTGAACAGATGGGTATCGCCATTGAGGCGGCGCGCCGTCGCAGCGAGGCGCTCGATCACGTCCTCATCTTCGGTCCGCCCGGCCTCGGCAAGACCACGCTTGCCCACATCCTGGCTCAGGAGATGGGAGTCAATCTGCGGCAGACCTCGGGACCTGTGCTGGAGCGCCCGGGGGACCTGGCTGCGCTGCTGACCAACCTTGAGCCGCGCGACTTGCTGTTTGTCGATGAAATTCATCGCCTGTCGCCAGTGGTTGAGGAGGTGCTCTATCCAGCGATGGAGGACTACCAGCTCGACATCATGATTGGCGAAGGGCCGGCTGCGCGTTCCATCCGTCTGGACCTGCCACCGTTTACGCTGGTGGGCGCCACCACGCGAGCGGGTGCGCTGACCAGCCCGCTGCGGGATCGCTTCGGTCTGGTGCAGCGGCTCGAGTTTTACTCGACCGAGGAGTTGACCCGTATCGTGACCCGGTCGGCAACGATACTGAAGACTCCACTGGAGCCAGCGGGCGCACTGGAGATCGCGCGCCGTTCGCGTGGCACCCCCCGCATCGCCAACCGTCTGCTGAGGCGTGCACGCGATTACGCGGAAGTGCGCGGCAGCGGAGTCATCACCGAATTGGCGGCGGGAGAGGCGATGCAGTTGCTGGATGTTGATCGGAACGGGTTTGACCTGATGGACCGCAAGCTGTTGTTGACGCTGATTGAACGGTTCGATGGAGGCCCTGCCGGCATCGACAATCTGGCTGCCGCCATCGGCGAGTCGAGAGATACGCTTGAGGATGTCATCGAGCCCTACCTGATCCAACAGGGCTACCTGATGCGCACTCCCCGCGGCCGGGTCGCAGGCAGGCTGGCCTATCAGCACTATGGCCTGCCGGTTCCCGAGCGGCCGTCCTCCACGGACCTGTTTGGCGCATGAGCGATACGCCCAGCCGATTCCAGTTCAGGGTCTACTACGAAGACACCGATGCCAGCGGGGTGGCGTACCATGCCAACTATCTGCGCTGGTTCGAGCGCGCGCGGACCGAGTGGTTGCGCAGCCTGGCAGTCGGCCAAGAGCGTCTGCGCCTGGAGCTGGGCGTGGCATTCACGGTCGCCGACCTGTCGATCGAGTTTAGGCGCCCCGCGCGACTGGATGATGCGCTCGAAGTCATCACCGTGATTGGCCAGCTGCGGCGGGCCAGCATTGAGTTCCAGCAGGCGTTAACCCGACCGGTGGACGGCCTGCGGCTGGCTCAGGCCCGGGTTAGGGTGGGCTGCGTCAGCGCCGAAAGTTTCCGGCCCCAAGCCATTCCGGCGGAACTTGCCGAGCTGATGCATCGTCAGACGGAGTCAGGCACTGGCGTTAGCGGTTAGCCTCTATGCTCGCGTTTCATTCAAGATAAAATCATTCATTACCCTGCTGGTGCTGCCGCCAGCGTTGCTCACCGGAAACTCAGCGACTGCCATGACCACCGACTTGTCCATGACTCACCTCGTTCTGCAGGCCAGCGCCTTGGCGCAGATTGTGCTGCTTTTGCTGGTCGGTGCCTCGATCGTGAGTTGGGCGGTGATATTCGCCAAGCGCAAGCTGTTTGCGCAGACACGCAACGAGTCCGAGGCGTTTGAGGACCGTTTCTGGAGCGGCGGCAACCTGTCTGACCTATACGAATCGGTGCGCAAGGGTCCGGAGCCGAACGGCTTGGCTGCGATTTTTTCGGCTGGCTACGAGGAGTACACCCGCCAGCAAACCGCCGGCCGCATGGAACCAGACGACGCGTTGGCAGCCGTGCAGCGTCAGATGCGGGTTGCCGAGGTGCGTGAGGTCGAACGGCTGGAGGGCAGCCTTTCCCTGCTGGCCACCATCGGCTCTACGAGTCCCTACGTCGGCCTGTTTGGAACGGTGTGGGGCATCATGAACGCCTTCATCTCCATCGGTAACGTCAAGCAGGCCTCGTTGGCCACCGTGGCTCCTGGTATCGCCGAGGCGCTGATCGCCACCGCGATGGGCCTGTTCGCCGCGATCCCGGCTGTCATCGCCTACAACTTCTTTATCAGCCGCCTGGAACGCACCGAGAACCGCTTCCACACATTTGCAGAAGAGATGATTGGCATCATCGACCGTGGCCTGCGCCACGGTAAGCAAGGCTGAGGAGCGGCCCATGGCGCGCCGCAAGCTGTCTTCCGAGATCAACGTCGTACCGTATATCGACGTCATGCTTGTGCTGCTCATCATTTTCATGGTGACAGCGCCGTTGATGGTGCAGGGCATTGAAGTCGATCTGCCTGACGTCAACTCCGCTTCAATGACCTCCAACGAGCAGGATGTCGTGTT
>JBFJKG010000035.1:0-10287 GCA_041635075.1 Solimonas sp. | reverse complement strand
GCACAGCGCCCGCCGCAGCCGACCCGGCAAGCCTGAGTCCGGATGGAGCGACTGGCTGGAAACCTGGCACATCGATCTCTGGCTGCTGGTGCTGTTGCTGGCGGTGATCGCTGTCGGCATTTTCGTGCAGTACTCCGCATCTGGACACTCCGTCGAGGCAATCTGGAGTCAGGTACAGCGCGTCGGTTTAGGGCTAGCGGTGATGATCGCGATCGCACAGGCACCGCCAGACACCTACCGCGCCGCGGCACCCTGGCTGTACCTGCTGACGGTCGTGCTGCTGCTGCTGGTGATCCTGCTGGGCGATGCCGCCAAGGGCGCGCAGCGCTGGCTGGATCTGGGCATCATCCGCTTCCAGCCCTCCGAGCTGATGAAGCTCGCCGCACCGATGACGGTTGCGGCGTTCCTGCACTTCCGTCGGCTCCCACCCAGTCTGCTCACCATCTTTGTCACCCTGATCCTGATCGGTCTGCCCGCAGGGTTGATCATCAAGCAACCGGACTTGGGCACGGCGATGCTGGTGATCACCGCTGGTGGATTTGCACTGTTCTTCTCGGGCCTGCAGTGGCGCTGGATATTCATCACGCTGGCCGGCATCGCGGCACTGGCACCCGTGCTGTGGGAGCGGCTGCACGACTATCAGCGCAACCGGATCCTGACACTGCTCAACCCCGAGAGCGACCCTCTGGGCACCGGCTATCACATCGCCCAGTCGAAGATCGCCATCGGCTCCGGTGGCGTATTCGGCAAGGGCTGGCTCAACGGCACTCAGGCGCACTTGGACTTTCTGCCGGAAGCCCATACGGACTTCATCTTTGCCGTCTTCAGCGAGGAGCTGGGGTTGCTGGGCTTCCTGTTGCTGCTGGTGCTGTATCTGGCCGTGGTCGGGCGCTGCTTGTGGATCGCGCTGCGGGCACAGGACACCTTCCAGCGCCTGCTGGCCGGCAGCCTGGCACTGGTGTTCTTCATCTACGTATTCATCAACATGGGCATGGTGATCGGCCTGCTTCCCGTCGTCGGTGTACCGCTCCCCCTGGTGAGCTACGGCGGCACCTCGGCGGTGTCGCTACTGGCCAGCTTCGGTATGCTGATGTCCATACACACTCACCGGAAACTGCTCGCAAATTAATGCGCCTCCGCTCCTTCCTATTGCTGCCGCTGCTGACCCTGCCGCTCGTCGTCAGCGCGGACTACAGCAACCACCCCCGGGCCCCGGCACTGCTGGAGGAGTTGCGCCGCGAACACGGCTTCAGCGCACCTGAGCTGGCTCAGGTACGCGCGGCGCTGAGACAGGCCGAACAATTGCCGCAGCTGGTGCAACAGGAACAGAAGGCCCCGGAGAAGACCGAAACCTGGACCCAATACGCGCGGCGCATCGACCGTGGCCGTATCGAAGGCGGGGCCGCCCTGCTACGCGACAACGCCGAACTGTTCGCCCGCGCCGAAAGCGAGTTCGGAGTGCCGGGCGCGGTGATTGCAGCGGTGCTGGGCATTGAAACCCGTTATGGGCGCATAACCGGATCGGTGCGCGTGCTCGACGCTCTCAGCACGCAGGGGTTCGACCACCCCAGCCGCAGTGCCTTCTTCTTCAGCGAACTCACCGAGTTCTTCGTGATGTGCCGAGAATTCGGCTTTGCGCCCGATACGCTCAAGGGCTCCTACGCTGGCGCGATGGGCGCGGCCCAGTTCATGCCCAGCAACTATCGTCGGCTGGCGCTGGATTACGACAAGGACGGCCATCGGGACCTGTGGACGCTGGCGGATGCAGTGGGTTCCATCGGCCACTACTTCCAACGCTATCGTCCAGACCTCGCCTGGCACCGCGGCGAACCGCTGGCTGTGCCGGCACAGCTGACAGCAGCGGTGGCACCCACTGCCGAATACAACCGCCGTGACGTGTTCTACCGCGTCGGCGACCTGACGGCTGCCGGCCTCAAGCCCGTGGTGGAACTCCCGGCGCTGACCCCGGTCGGACTGATTCAACTGCCGCTGGACGACGGCGGCCATGAGTACTGGCTGGGCTTGCCAAACTTCTATGCCGTGATGACCTACAACCCGCGCATCTTCTACGCCATGGCGGTCACCCAACTGGCCGCGCAGATCGAGGCTGCCGCTGCGCTGAGCGCGGCCGATGAGCTGCAGCCTTGAGCTTCAAACGCAGCGCTGCATTGTCGATGATGCTGGTGCTGACGGCGTGCTCCTCTCCGGCACCACGCCCTGACAGCGCGCCTCCTCGAGAGCGCTCAAAGGTCATCCCGTTCTCCCAGCAGCGTGACGCGCCTCCGCACCAGGACGAAATTCCCCCTGACCTCGCGCAGATTCCGGATGCGGTACCGCGCCACGAGCCACGCAGCCGCTCCGGCAACGCACCGGTCTATGAGGTGTTCGGAAAAACCTATCGCGTCATGGAAACGGCTGACGACTTCCGTGAACGCGGCTCTGCGTCGTGGTATGCCAAGAAATTTCATGGCCGTACCACTGCCAGTGGTGAGCGCTATGACATGTTCGCAATGACCGCCGCGCACAAGTCTCTGCCGCTGCCGTGCTATGTGCGCGTCACCCATCTGGAAAACGGGCGCAGCGTGGTCGTCAAGGTCAATGACCGCGGCCCGTTCCACCCCGGCCGCATTATCGATCTGTCCTACGCGGCCGCGACCAAGCTCGACATCATCCGCTCCGGTCATGGCCCGGTGGAGATCGAGGTCGTGACCCCTGAAAGCGCCGTGCCGCCACCTTCCCAGGGGTATCAGGGCTGGCTGCAGATCGGGCTGTACGACGACGCCATCAACGCCGTCGCCCTGCGCGAAGAGCTCAAGCAGCATGGAATCGGCGCGATCCAGATTCTCGTCGGAGAGGAGAATGGCGAGCCGATTCACCGCGTGGTCATGGGCCCCTATCTGAACCGCGAAGAAGCACGCCCCGCCAAGAAAAGGCTCGAACAGGAGGGCTTTTCGGCGACCTGGCTCAGGCCCTGAGCTCGGGTTCAGGGGTCATCGGGTTTACAATTCACCGATTCCATATCACGGCATCACGACTCAACCTCTCACCAAGATGAAATCTCTCGTTTCCGCGCTGATCCTCGCCCTCGTTCCACTGTCGACCCTGGCCAGCGTGCCTTCGCCGCCGGACGTGCCTGCGCGCAGCTATGTGCTGTTCGACTTTCATAGCGGCCAGGTGCTTGCAGAGCGGGACGCTCAGATGCGTGCTGAACCGGCGAGCATCACCAAGGTGATGACGGATTACATCGCGTTCGACGAGCTGAAGAACGGCCGCATCTCGCTGGATGATCAGGTCCTGATCAGCGAGAAGGCATGGCGCACCGAGGGCTCACGCACCTTTGTCGAGGTCGGCACGCGCGTCCGCCTGGAGGATCTGGTGCGTGGCAGCATCATTCAGTCGGGTAACGATGCTACGGTCGCCATCGCCGAGCATATTGCCGGGGACGAGTCGGTATTCGCCGAACTGATGAACCGGCATGCGCAGCGCCTGGGCATGCACAACACGCATTACGCCAACGCCACCGGGCTGCCGCACCCCGAGCTGTATACCACGGCCTACGACATCGCCTTGCTCGCGCAAGCGCTGATCCGTGACTTTCCGGACGGCTACAAGCTGTTCAGCGAGCGTGAATTCACCTATGGCACGCGCGGCGAGATCCGTCAGGGCAACCGCAATCTGCTGCTGGATCTCGACCCGACGGCCGACGGCATCAAGACCGGACACACCGATTCAGCCGGATACTGCCTGGCCGGGTCCTCCATCCGCGACGGCCGCCGCCTGATTGCCGTGGTCATGGGCACCGGCGGCACCCGCGAGCGCGCGCAGGCCACCAAGGCGCTGCTGGACTACGGCTTTCGGTTCTTTGAAACCACGCAGCTGTTTGGCCCCAATCAGCCGGTGCAGACCGCGCACGTCTGGAAGGGCCTGACCGACACCCTCAACGTCGGCACCCTGGAACCGGTGGCGTTCTCGCTCCCGCGTGGCGACGGCCAGCAGCTTCAGGTGTCCGCGCAGCTGGACCCACTGCTGATCGCCCCGATTCAGAAGGGGCAGACCGTCGGCTCAGTCTCGGTGACGGCAGCCGGCCAGACGGCGCGCACCCTGCCGCTGGTTGCGTTGGAGGACATCCCCGCGGGCAGCTGGTGGCGCCGTCTGATCGACACCATTCGGCTGTGGTTTGCCTGAAGACCCGGAATCGGGATGAAGCCTGCGCTGCGCGAACTGGGGCTGCGTGATTACGGCGAGGTCCTGACCGAGCAGCGCAGCTTCACTCAGGCGCGGGACGAGCAAACTGCCGACGAGCTGTGGTTTCTTCAACACCCGCCGGTGTTTACCCAGGGCCAGGCGGGAAAACCTGAGCATCTGCTGATGCCCGGCACCATTCCCATCGTGCAATCGGATCGCGGCGGGCAGGTCACGTATCACGGACCCGGCCAGCTGGTCGTCTACTTTCTGGTCGATCTGCAGCGCCGCGGCTATGGCATCCGCTCGCTGGTCACCCGCATCGAGCAATCCCTGATCGAATTGCTGGCGGGATACGGCATCGCTGCCTACGCCGATCCGGCGGCGCCCGGCGTCTATGTCGAGGGGGCCGGTGGCCTGCCGGGGCGCGCCAAGATCGGTTCGCTGGGCTTGCGGGTCCGCCGGGGGTGCAGCTACCACGGCCTTTCATTGAATGTGGGGATGGATCTGGAACCGTTCTCGCGAATCAATCCCTGCGGCTATCAGGGCTTGCGCATGACCCAGCTCAGCGAACTGGGCGGGCCCGGTGCCGTGGCCCCGGTTGCTGCCGCGTTGCAGCCCATCCTGCTGCGCCAGCTCGGGTACACGGCTTGACGCGTCCAGTGTCGGCTACAATCCGTAGATAACACTGCCAAGGTCATCATCGACCACCCCCAAGCCACTCATGCCCCCTGCCCCCAACGATTCCGACATGCTGGTACGTGTGCGCGGCCTGCATTTTGGTCACGGCACTCGCAAGATCTACGACGGCGTGGACGTCGACATTCCGCGCGGCAAGGTCACGGCCATCATGGGGCCCTCTGGTACTGGCAAGACCACGCTGCTGCGCATCATCGGCGGGCAATGGCGCCCCCAGCAGGGCACGGTTGAGTTTGATGGCGTCGATGTTCACAAGGCTACGCAGAGCAAGCTTTATGCCATGCGCAAGCACATGGGCCTGCTGTTCCAGAATGGCGGCCTGCTGACCGATCTCAGCGTCTTCGACAACGTGGCCTTCCCGCTGCGCGAGCACGCCAAGCTGCCGGAAGCGATGATTCGCGACCTGGTGCTGATGAAGCTGGAAGCGGTCGGCCTGCGCGGCGCCCGCGACCTGTTTCCCGAGCAACTGTCCGGCGGCATGTCGCGCCGCGTTGCGCTCGCCCGCGCAATCGCGCTGGAGCCGGACATGGTGATGTACGACGAGCCCTTCGCCGGGCAGGATCCCATAAGCCTGGGCGTGCTGATGCGCCTGATCCGTTCACTGAACCAGTCGCTGGGCATCACCAGCGTGGTGGTTTCGCACGACGTGGATGAACTGCTTTCGATTGCCGATCACGTCTACATCCTGGGCGGCGGCAAGGTGCTGGATCACGGCACGCCTGACAGCATCCGCCACTCGCAGTCCGCGCTGGTGCAGCAGTTCCTCAAAGGCGAGCCGGACGGCCCGATTGCGTTCCATTACAAGGCGCGCCCGTACTCAGAAGACCTGCTGGGAGCCGACCGTTGAGCGCAGCACTGACCATCATCGGCGATTTTCTCGCGGGCCTCGGCCGCGCACAGTTCTTTCTGCTCAAGATACTGGGCGCCCTGCCGGCCACGCTGTTGCGGCCACGCCTGGTGGTGCATCAGGTCTATAGCGTCGGCGTGCTGTCGCTGATCATCATCGTCATATCCGGCAGCTTCGTCGGCATGGTGCTGGGCCTGCAGGGATATCGCACACTGGTGCGCTTCGGCGCTGAAGACTCGCTGGGCGTGTTTGTGGCCATGGTCATCGTGCGCGAACTGGGCCCGGTGGTCACCGCCCTGCTGTTCGCGGGCCGCGCCGGATCAGCGCTGGCAGCCGAGATTGGACTGATGAAGGCTACCGACCAGCTCTCCGCGATGGAGATGATGGCGGTGGATCCGATGCGTCGCGTGATTGCGCCGCGCTTTCTCGCCGGCCTGATCTCGATGCCACTGCTGTCCGGCATCTTCTGTGTCATGGCCATCGGCGTTGCCGGCGGTCATGCCATCGGCGTGGAGCTGCTGGGCGTCGATGCGGGCAGCTATTGGTCGCAGATTCGCGCCAGCGTGGCTGCCGAAGACCTGGTCCAAAGCTTCACCAAGAGCGCCGTGTTCGGCTTCACGATCAGCTGGGTCGCGGTCTATCAGGGTTATCACGCGGCGCCGACCTCGGACGGCGTGTCCCGTGCAACCACGTCAACGGTGGTGGTGTCCTCGCTGGCAATTCTGGCGCTGGATCTCGCCCTCACCGCATTCATGTTCCGTTAATAGCCGGCCCCGCAGGCTGGAAGAGTGAAATCATGCAATCGAGAGCTCTGGAAATCCTGGTTGGCTTCTTTGTCTGCCTTGGCGTTGCCGCCGTATTCGTACTTACCTTCAGGGTCGCGAGCCTGGACACCGTAGGAACCGGCGACAGTTTCTCGGTAACCGCCTCCTTCGAGAATATTGGCGGCCTCAAACCCGGTGCCGCGGTCACGATGGCGGGAGTGAAGATAGGCCGCGTACGCGCGATCACGATTGACCCGGTGGCTTTCGAGGCTGAGGTCAAGATCGATATCGCCAACAGCTACAACATGATTCCAGAGGACAGCGACGCCAAGATTCTGACCGCCGGCCTGCTGGGCGAGCAGTACATAGGCATTTCCGCCGGCGGCGCAGAGAAGCCGCTGGCCGATGGCAGCAAGATCAAATTCACGCAGTCGGCGTTGGTACTGGAAAACATCATCGGTCAGTTTCTGACCAGTTCCGCCAGCCAGGGCCAGCAACAGCCGGCCGCTGAGTAACCGGCATTCAGGGAGTCAATATGACCAAGTACATCTTTATTGCGTTTGCACTGTTGCTGGGCAGCACCGTTCAGGCCGCTGCGCCGAAAGCACCGGACGAGGTCGTCAAGGAAGGCACCGCCACACTGCAAAGCCTGATTGCCAAGAACCATGCCCAGTACAAGGCTGACCTCCCGGCGTTCTATAAGACGGTTGATGACATCGTCGTGTCGTACTTCGACGTGCCTTTCATCGCGCGCACCGTACTGGCCCGCAACTATCGGGAAGCCAGTGAATCACAGCGCAAGCGCTTCCAGGATGCGTTCAAGTCAATGCTGATTCACTCCTATGCCAATTCGCTGCTGGAGTACCACGACTCGGTCAAGGCCGAGTGGAAACCGCTGCGTATGGCGCCAACCGACACCGATGTGGTGGTCAACTCGGCGCTGATCCGTGGCGAAGGCAAACCTCCCATCGCCATCGGCTTCGCGATGCATCTGGTCCAGAACCAGTGGAAGGTTTACGACATCACGATTGAAAACCTGTCCCTGGTGACCAACTTCCGCAGCCAGTTTGCCGCGGAGATCAAGAAGAATGGTCTGGATGCGGTGATCACGCGCATGGAAGGCGGCAAGCTCAAGCCGGCCGAGCCGGCAGTGAAGACCAAGGGGTGAGCGCGCAATGAGCGGGGCGACCGAACTGCGCGGCGATCTGACGCTGAAGTCGATGCCGGAATGGCTGACCAAGGCAGATGCCCTGAGCGCTGCCGGGCGCCTGGATCTCAGCGGGGTCGCGCGTGCCGATAGTTCTGGGCTGGCGCTGCTGCTGGAGTTGAACCGCCGCGCACGTGCGCGCGGTGCCGCGCTCGAGTTCGTCGGCGCTCCGACCCAGCTGCGACAGATGGCTACATTTTTCGGTCTTGATACTGTCTTGACGCTATAAGAACGGTTGGTTGGGGGGATTCAATGCGTCTGATCATGATTGGCTTGGCCTGCGCGCTCAGTGCATGCGCGCACAGCCCAGTGGATGACCCGGATGACCCGCTGGAGCCGGTCAATCGTGTGGTCTATGGCTTCAACGAGAAAGTGGACACCTATGTCGCGCAACCGGTGGCGCGCGGCTACGTCAAGGCAGTGCCCGTTCCGATTCGTACGGGTGTCAGCAACTTTCTCGACAACCTCGGCTATCCCGCCGTCATCATCAACGACGCGCTGCAGGGCAAGTTCGCCCAGGCCGGGCGCGACACCGGTCGCTTCCTGCTCAACAGTACCTTTGGTCTGGCCGGCCTTTTGGACCCGGCCACCCGCGTCGGTCTGGAAGAGAACCGGGAGGATCTTGGGCAGACGCTAGGATCCTGGGGCGTCGGACCCGGCTGGTATCTGATGCTGCCATTGCTGGGGCCGACCACGAATCGGGATCTGGTCGGTCGCGGTGGCGACACCTTCACGAATCTCGGCACCTACGCGGAGAACGATGCTCGGATTGCGTTGGGGGTAATCGGAGCGGTAGACCTGCGCGCGCGTCTGCTGGGGGCCGAGCGTGTGCTGAAGGATCAGTTTGATCCCTACGTGTTCGTGCGCAGCGCTTACCTGCAGCGCCGCCAATACCTGGTGTATGACGGCAATCCTCCGAAGGAAGAGATCGACTACGGCGACGATTACGAGTAGCGCGTAGTGAGGTCATGATCACAAACAACAAGGGCGCCTACGGCGCCCTTGTTGTTTAACGCACCCAGTTGCGTGCGTTCACGAACATCTGGAACCAAGGCGTCTTGCCACCGTCCCAGCGCCGCGGCCACCACGATCCGGTCACTCCATGTACCGTACGTTCCGGATGCGGCATCAGGATCGTGATGCGGCCGTCGGCATTGCATACGCTGGTGAGTCCCTGCGGAGAGCCATTGGGATTCGCCGGATAGCGCTCGGCAGCGGCGCCCTGCGCGTTGACGTACCGCATCGCGACCTGACCGCCAGCCTGTAGACGCGCCAGATTGTCGGTCGACTCGAACACCGCACGGCCTTCGCCATGCGCCACCGCAATCGGCAACGTGGAACCGGCCATGCCGGCAAAGAACAAAGACTTCGACTCGACGATCTCCACCTGCGACCAGCGCGCTTCAAACTGCTCGCTGCGATTCCGCCGAAACGCTGGCCAGTCTTCCGAGCCCGGAACGATGCTCTGCAGCGCCGCAAACATCTGGCACCCATTGCAGACCCCGAGTGCAAAGCGATCCTCACGCGCAAAGAACCGCTGGAACTCGGCACGCGCACGCTCATTGAACAGAATGGTCTTGGCCCAGCCGCGGCCGGCACCCAGTACGTCGCCGTAAGAGAATCCGCCACAGGCCACCACACCGGAGAAATCGGCAAGACGTACGCGACCTTCCAGGACATCCGTCATGTGCACGTCCACCGCTTCGAAGCCGGCGCTGTCGAAGGCCCAAGCCATCTCGTAGTGGCTGTTCACTCCCTGCTCACGCAGGATCGCGACCTTCGGCCGCTGCGCCAGATGCGGTGTGGCACGCGACACTGCAGGATCAAAGCTGAGCTGCACACGCAGCCCTGGGTCGTTATCGGCGGCAATCGCCGCGAACTCTTCGCGCGCGCATACCGGGTCGTCACGCAATTCAGCCATGCGATAGCTGGTTTCAGACCAGCGCCGGTGCAGATCCGCGCAAGACGCCGCGAACAGCGTGTCCTCACCACGGCTCAGGTGAAAGCGGCCGTCCTCGGTGGGCGCGCCCAGATCGTGCGCGGCCAGACCTGCGGCGCTGAACGCGGCCAGCGCCGCCGCCACGTCCGATGCCCGCACCTGCACTACAAAGCCCAGCTCTTCGTTGAACGCCGAAGCCAAGGCATCCGGGCCCAACGCGGCTACATCCACCGTAACACCACAGCGTCCCGCAAAAGCCATTTCCGCGAGCGTCACCAGCAAACCGCCGTCACTGCGGTCGTGGTAGGCCAGCAGGCGGCCTTCGCCATTGAGTTGCTGGATCAACGCAAACGCAGCCTTGAGCAGCGCGGGGTCATCGAGATCCGGCGCCACATCCCCCACCTGGCTGTAGACCTGCGCCAGCGCCGAGCCCCCCAGACGATGCTTACCCGCGCCAAGGTCCACCAGAATCAGGCGCGTTGCTCCGCAGTCCATGCGCAGTTGCGGGGTCAGCGACGCGCGCACATCGCGCACCGGCGCAAAGGCCGTGACAATCAAAGACAAGGGTGCAGTCTGGGTGCGGGTTTCGCCGTCCTGCGACCACACGCTCTTCATCGACAGCGAATCCTTGCCGACCGGAATCGCGATC
>JBFJKG010000034.1:0-10300 GCA_041635075.1 Solimonas sp. | reverse complement strand
TGATCAGGTCCTGCACCCAGGACCGCCGAGCAGCGCCGATCACCGGCTTCGGCCACCATTCCACGAGGATGCGCGGCGCCTGCGGTGCTGGCGCACAGGCCGGCATCGCTCGATCCATTTGTTCGGCGAGCGCGTGTCCGCGTGCAGCGACCCCCAAGGCGGAGGCGATGTCACGCACGTTCTGGAAGACGTCATCCAGCGACTGCGGATTGATGATCAGGCAGCGCAGACCGGCGGCGTTAAGCTCCGCCACCACCCGCTCGTGACCCGGCACGGTGAGTGAGGTCAGCACCAGATCCGGCTTCAAGGCAGCAACCGCAGCGACATCCAGATTGAGGTCGCGTCCGAGTTGCGGGAGTCCACGCACCACCTCGGGCGGATAGTCGGAGTCGTTGTCGACCGCGATCAATTGATCCGCACAGCCGAGCGCGCAGACGATCTCGGTATTCGAACAGGTATGGGAAACGACACGCACGCCGCGCGTCAGCCTTCCAGGGTGGCCAGTGCCTTGCGTGCGTTGGCCTTGAGCGCGGTGCGCAGCAGCGCGGCGATGATGCCGCCGGTGCCTGGCAGCTTCGCATCAAAGCGGATCACGTAGTCGATCTCGGTGCTCTCGCCCACGGCCTTGAGGTCAACGGTGCCGAGATGGTTCTTGATCGGTCCGCCACGGGTGACGCTGTATTCGATGCGCTGATCAGGCTCGAAGGTGACAATGGTTTCATCGAAGGCCAACGGTCCGGGGCCGATGCGGCGCACCGAGCCCAGGCCATTGACATCGCCATCCCCATCCTTGATGCGCTGGCAGTTGCCGCCGAACAGGCTTGCGAACTTCTTGTGATCCGCCAGAAACGCAAACACCTGGGCGCGCGGTGCCCGTACGGTGGTCTGAAAGTGGACTTCGTGTGCCATTTGCCGCTCCCCGGAAGTATTTTTGTGGGCGGCACTGTAACAAAGGCACATCGGCGATAATGCGCACGGGAGTCGGCCGGGTAATCGCTGCCGCGCAAGCGGGAGAGGAAAGTCCGGGCTCCATTGGGCAGAGTGCCAGGTAACGCCTGGGCGGCGCGAGCCGACGGAAAGTGCAACAGAGAGCAAACCGCCGATGGCCCGCAAGGGCACAGGTAAGGGTGAAACGGTGCGGTAAGAGCGCACCACGAGTCTGGCAACAGACCGGTACGGCAAACCCCACTCGGAGCAAGACCAAATAGGGAAGGAGCGGCGCGCAAGCGCTGCGACACGCGGCCCGCGTGCCTTCCGGGTAGGTTGCTGGAGCATGTCGGTGACGGCGTGCCTAGAGGAATGGTTGCCGGGGCGCGCAAGCGCTCGCACAGAACCCGGCTTACAGGCCGACTCCCCTTTTTTCTCCGCCGCGATCGAACTCAGTAGTACGCGCGGCAGCGTGATTGTTATAAAATATTAAATATAACAATACATGCGAATAACTTATTAGGCGCGGGGTCGGCTCAGTTCTGACGGCTGTGCCGATCTCCTCGGCACCGGGCTGGTCGGCATCGGGTGATCCGCAGGCCCCGGCGCTCACTTTAAGTATGTTTAGTAAGTGCATGTTTTATATGGACAAGAAAAAGAGACTGCTGGAAATTTCGTAAGCGTATGTTTTGTCGGGATTTTTGTGGCGGAATCCGCTTGCGGCAGGGGTAGTGCTGGGCTATAGTCGTCTCCCAAGTGGTGAAAAGTGGGAGAAAGTGGGGGAGGCTCCACTCAACGACGTGTTCACAGGCCAGCACCATCTGACGATTGATGACAAGGGTCGCTTGGCGATCCCGGCGCGCTTTCGGCAGCGCCTGTCGGAGTTGTGCGGCGGCCAATTAATCGTTACCCGCGGACCCAACCCCTGCCTTGAGATATTTCCCGCGCCGGAGTTCCAGCGTCTGGTTGAAGACATCCAGAACATGGAGGATCGCGTGGCCGCCGAGGCGGTGAAGTCGATCGTCGTCGGCTTTGCGACCGAGACCGAGATGGACCGCCAGGGCCGGGTCCTGCTGCCGCCAAACCTGCGCAAGTCGGTGCGCATGGACAGCTCCGTGGTCCTGATGGGGCAGCTGATCCGCTTTGACCTGTGGGCGCAGCCAGAGTGGGACGTGCGCTTTGGCGAGAACTCCGAGCTGTTCGCGTCGCTGGCCGACGCGTTCCGGACCCTGAAGCGGTGAGGCCCGGGTATGGCTTTCGATGCCACGCCCTTCGCCGGTCGGCCTGGGCATGACGCACGCATGACTGCGCACCAGCCGGTGATGCTGACTGAAAGCCTCGCCGGCCTTGCGGTCCGCGCGGGAGGCATCTACATCGACGGAACCTTTGGTCGGGGCGGTCATAGCCGCGCGATCCTGGATGCACTGGCGGGTAGCGGCGAGCTGCACGGCCTCGATCAGGATCCAACCGCTGTCGCGCATGCGCGTGCAGCGTTTGCTGCCGACCGCAACTTCCACATCCATCACTGCAACTTTTCCTATCTGGAACGTATTGCCGTGGCCGCAGGCATCTGCGGACGAGTGGATGGCCTGCTGCTGGACCTGGGGGTGTCGTCGCCGCAGTTCGACGAGGCTGCGCGCGGCTTCAGCTTCTCCAACGACGGCCCGCTCGACATGCGCATGAACCCGCAGGCAGGACGTTCTGCCGCGGAGTGGCTGGCGCAGGCGGATGAGGTTGAGATTGCGGACGTGCTGTGGCGGTACGGCGATGAGCGCAACAGTCGGCGCATCGCGCGACGCATCGTCAATGCGCGCGCGACCGAGCCGCTGTTACGTACCGGGCAGCTGGCGGAATTGATAGCGGCAGTGCCTGGCCCGCGCTCGCGCACGATCCATCCGGCGACCCGCAGCTTTCAGGCGATCCGCATCTTCATCAACGCGGAACTGGATGTGCTCGATAGCGTGCTGATCCAGGCAGAACGCGTGCTGGCGCCCGGTGGCCGTCTGGTGGTCATCAGCTTTCACTCGCTGGAAGACCGCATCGTCAAGCGCTATTTCCGCGGCGCTTCACAGACGTCTGCTCACGGTGAGGATCTGCATCCAACACTGCGCCGGGTGTCCAAGCAATTTCCGGGCGACGCCGAGCGTGCGGCCAACCCACGTGCGCGCAGCGCGGTCTTGCGCGTAGCGGAGAAGCTGCAGTGAGGCGCGGTGCCATGCTGGTGCCGATGGCCTTGGCCATAGCGGTGATGGTGTCCGCGCTGGCCGTCGTGCGTACCAAGCATGAGAACCGGGCGATGGTCGCGGAACTCGAATCCCTGCGCGCCGACCAGCAGCGTCTGGAGATGGAGTGGGCGCAGTTGCAGCTGGAGGAAGCCACGCTCGCGCACAACGCGCGGATCGAGCAGATCGCACGTAGCCAGCTGGGCATGACCGAGCCCCGCGACTACGTCATCGTGAGCCGTGAACCATGACCGCCGTGCGCAATCGCAGCATTGAGCTGGTCGGCTCGTGGCGGCGCTGGCTGGTCGTCGGCGCCATGGGGTTGGGCGCCGTGGTGATACTCGGGCGCGCTTTCCAGCTGCAGGTGCTCGAACGCGAGTTCCTGATGCGCGAGGGCAACAAGCGACATATCCGCACGGTCACTATCCCGGCCCATCGCGGCGCCATACTCGATCGTCGCGGCGAGCCGCTGGCCCTGTCCGCGCCGGTTGAGTCGATTTGGACGGTGCCGTCGGCGCTGCTGGAGTCACCGCGGCATCTGGTTGCGGTTGCGCAGCTGCTGGGCCGCAAGCCCCGCGAGCTGGAGTCATTCCTGAAGGCCCGCATCGAGCGCAAGTTCGTCTACATCAGTGATCCGCTTTCACCGGCGGAGGCCAAGCGCGTGTTGTCGTTGCATGCACCGGGAGTGTTCTCTGAGCCGGCCTATGCGCGCTACTACCCGGCCGGAGAAGTCGCCGGCCAGCTTGTGGGCTTTTGCGGGCGTGACGGCGACGGACTTGAAGGTATCGAGAAGGCTCAGGAGTCGTTGCTGGCGGGCAAGCAAGGGCTGCGGCGCGTCATACGCGACCGCGCCGGCCGCGTCGTCGAGGACAACATCGATTACGCGCAGGCCGAACCCGGCGAAGACGTCAATCTGACCATCGATCTGCGTATCCAATATCTGGCCTATCGCGAACTCAAGAACGCGGTGCAGGAGAACAAGGCGCGGGGCGGTTTGATTGTCGTAGCCGACAGCGCGACCGGCGACATACTCGCGATTGCCTCGCAACCGGGCTTCAATCCCAATAATCCGGGGGAGCGGCGCAGCAAGGGTACCCGGCTGTCAGTGATCGTGGACAGCTTCGAGCCCGGCTCCACGGTGAAGCCACTGCTGATCGCTCAGGCGCTGGAGCTGGGCATCTTCCAGACCTCCAGCCTGATCGACACGACGCCCGGTACCTTCAAGGTTGGGGCGCTGACCGTGCGTGATTCACATCCGCAAGGCGTGGTTGATCTGGCCAAGCTGCTCAGCAAGTCCAGCAACGTCGGTGCCGCCAAGGTGGGCATGGCGCTGGGCGCAGAGGCCGTATGGGCCGGCTACCAGCGCTTCGGTCTGGGCGAGCCTGTGTACAGCGGCTTCCCGGGCGAGGTGAACCCAGTGCTCCGGCACTTCACCGAGTGGGGCCAGATTGCAACCGCGACGGCATCCTATGGCTACGGCTTCTCGCTAAATGCGCTGCATCTGGTGCGTGCCTATGGCGCCTTGGCCAACGATGGCCTGATGGCACCGCTGAAGCTGATTCGCGGCAAGGCACCGCTGCCGCCGCAGCGCGCAATCTCCGCCAATACCGCTCGCGATGTGCGTCGCATGCTCGAGCAGGTGGTCACACCTGCCGGCACTGCGCGGCGCGCGGCGATCGCGCAATACAGCGTTGCCGGCAAGACCGGCACCGTGCGTAAGGTTGCAGATACCGGCGGTTATGACGGCAACCGCCATCAGTCGCTGTTCATCGGCATGGTTCCCGCCGAGCGTCCGCGTCTGGTCGGCCTGGTCATCATCGATGAACCGCGCGCCGAGGGTTACTACGGTGGTCTCGTCGCGGCGCCGGTGTTCTCCCGCGTCCTGCAGGGCGCGGCCCGATTGCTGCAGATCTCGCCGGATGGCACGCAAGCGCCGGAGCTGGCGCCCCATAGCCGCCGCACCACGGTGGCTTTGCCGGAAGCGGTCAAGGTCAATGCGGAGCGCCCACGCTCATGAGCCAGTCACTGCACATGCTGCTCGACGGCTTTGGAGCCGCGGTTCCCGAGCTCGAGGTGACGGGCGTGGAGATCGACTCGCGGCGGGTATCGCCTGGCGATCTGTTCATGGCGTGCAAGAGCCACGGTCTCGGCGCGCGCAATCACGGGTTGGCGCATCTGGAGCAGGCGCTGGAGCGTGGCGCCGCCGCTGTTGCCTGGGAGCCGGCGATGGGCTGGTCGCGGCCGACGATCGATGTTCCTGAAATCGCCGTCAGCGAACTGTCGGCGCGCGTCGGCGAGATCGCGGCACGGTTCTACGGCAGGCCGTCGGAACGCATGTTCTGCACCGGCATCACCGGCACCGACGGCAAGACCTCGACGGCGTATCTGCTGGCGCAGGCCATGGACGCCATCGCGGTGCCTTGTGCCTATCTCGGAACGCTGGGCACCGGGCGTATCGGTCAGCTCGACGCTGCCAGCCATACCACGCCGGATCCGGTCAGCCTGCAACGCGTTCTCGCCCGGCTGCGCGAGCAGCACGTACAGGCCTGTGCCATGGAGGTGTCTTCGCACGCGCTGGACCAGCAGCGCGTATCGGGCATGCATTTCGATGTCGCGATCCTGACCAATATCACCCGCGACCATCTTGATTACCACGGTACTGTCGAGCGTTACGCCGCCGCAAAGCGACGCCTGTTCGAGCGCCGTGGCAGCTACACCGCCGTGCTCAACCGTGACGATGCGCATGGCGCGGCCTGGGCGCAGGAACTGACCGGTCAGGCCGACGTCGTGGTCTACGGCATCGAGGGCGGCAAGCCGCGGGGCGCGCATCTGCTCGCTCGTGCGCTGGAGCTGACGCCACAAGGCATCCGCTTCCAGGTCGATTGCCATCTCGGCAGCGCGCAGATCGACAGTCCGTTGCTGGGGCGCTTCAACGTCTACAACCTGCTGGCGGCGCTGGGCGCTTTGCTCGCCCGCGATGTGCCCTTGGCTGCCGCCGCCCACGCGTTATCGCAGGCGCGCACGGTGCCGGGGCGCATTGAGGGTTTTCGTGGTGGCAAGACGCAACCGATGGTGGTGGTCGATTACGCGCACACCCCTGAGGCCCTGGCGCAAATCCTCACCGCAGTGCGCGCGCATACACCGGGCCGCCTGAGTTGCGTATTCGGCTGCGGTGGCGATCGCGATCGCGGCAAGCGGCCGTTAATGGGTGAGGTGGCGACACGACTGTCTGACCGGGCCATTGTCACCGACGACAATCCGCGCAGCGAGGCGCCGGAGGCGATCGTGGCGGAGATTCTGGCCTCGCTGAGCGCCCCTGCACGCGCGGCGGTACAGGTCATACACGACCGAGCCGAGGCCATACGCACCGCCGTGGCCGAGGCCGCCGCCGGTGACGTCATCGTGGTGGCCGGAAAGGGCCACGAAACGACGCAGACCTATGGCACCGATGTCCGCGAGTTCAGCGACCGCCGTTTTGTCGCCGAGCTGTTTGGTCAGCAGGTGGCGGCATGAGCATGCAGATGCTGTCGGCGTTTGCGGCCGACCTCGGCGCCGAACGTCGCGGAGTGGATGTGCGCATCGAGCGCATTTGCCACGACAGCCGGCGCGTGCAGCCGGGGGATCTGTACGTTGCGTTGCGCGGTGAGGTGCATGATGGCCACCGCTTCCTTGCCGAGGCCAAGGCCGCCGGAGCAGTCGCCGCGTTGGTGGATCAATGGTCGGATAGCGAGCTGCCGCAGCTGCGCGTCGATGACACGTTGCTGGGCTTGCAGGCGATGGCAGCGGCGTGGCGCAACCGGCAGACGATGCCGGTGGTTGCGGTCACCGGCAGCAACGGCAAGACCACGACCAAGCAACTGCTGGCGTCGATTTTCCTGTCGCGCGGGCCGGTGCTGGCAACGGCCGGCAACCTGAACAATCACATCGGCGTGCCGCTGACCTTGCTCGCACTGCGTGCCGAGCACCGTACGGCGGTGATCGAGATGGGCGCCAATCACGCCGGCGAGATTGCGTTGCTGACGCGGCTGGCGCGACCCGACGTGGGCGTCGTGACCCAAGCCGGGGATGCGCATCTGGAGGGCTTTGGCTCGCGCGCGGGCGTTGCCCGCGCCAAGGGCGAACTCTTTTCCGGCCTGGGGGAGGGCATTGCCGTCATCAATGCCGACGACGCCTATGCCGATCTGTGGGCCGACTTGGCAGGCAATACGCGACAGATCCGATTCGGCCTGCAACCGGGCGCCGATGTGCGCGCCGAGGAACTGCAGCCGCAGCAGGTCGGCGGCGCCCCGGGTACGCGCTTCCTGCTGGAGGCACCCGTGGGTCGCGCACGTGTGCACCTGCCGCTGCCTGGCATGCACAACGTCATGAACGCACTGGCTGCTGCCAGTTGCGCCGTTGCCATCGGCGTCGACATTGGCGAGATCGTGAGCGGTCTCGCTGGAGTGCAGGCTGCGCAAGGGCGCTTGTCGTGGAAGGTCACCCGCGAAGGCGCGCGCCTGCTGGATGACAGCTACAACGCCAACCCCACATCGCTGCAGGCAGGCATGGAGCTGCTGGCCGCGCAGTCCGGACGTCGCTACCTGGTGCTGGGTGCCATGGCTGAACTCGGGCCCGACGCAGGGCGCCTGCATTACGAAGCGGGTGTTGCTGCGCGCGCGCTGGGTATCGACGGACTGTATGGCCTGGGGCCGCTGGTGGCCGAGGCCGTGCGCGGCTTCGGTGGCGGTGCGCGCGTATTTGATGACGTTACCGAACTGACGGCTGCGCTGAAGTCGCAGCTGGATTCCAACAGCATCGTGCTGGTCAAGGGTTCGCGATCAGCACGCATGGAGCGTGTGGTTGAGGCGTTGACCGGTGGAACATCCGGGGGAGTTCACTAATGCTCTATTACCTCGCCGACTATCTGCGCGAGCACATCAGCGGCTTCAACGTCTTCTCCTATCTGACGTTCAGAAGCGTGCTCGGCATCCTGACCGCGCTGGTATTCAGCTTCGCCTTCGGGCCATGGATGATCGAACGCCTGTACCGCTTCAAGTTCGGTCAGCCGGTGCGCGATGACGGGCCAGCCACGCATTTGAAGAAGACTGGAACGCCGACCATGGGGGGCGTCCTGATCCTGTGCTCGATCGCGGTGTCGACCCTGCTGTGGGCTGACCTGTCCAACCGTTTCGTCTGGTTCGCGCTGGCCGTTACCCTGGCATTTGGTGCGGTCGGGTTTGTCGACGACTACATCAAGATCAAGCACAAGAACCCGAAGGGTCTGCCTGCGCGCAAGAAATACTTCTGGCTATCGCTGGCCGGCTTCGGCGTCGCTACCCTGATCTTCTACACCGCGAAGACGCCAGCGGAGACGGTGCTGATCTTCCCGTTTCTGAAGGATGTCACCATCAGCCTGGGCATCTTTTTCATACCGTGGGCCTATCTGGTGATCGTCGGCGCCAGCAATGCGGTCAATCTCACCGACGGTCTGGACGGTCTTGCGATCATGCCCACGGTGCTGGTGGCCTCGGCGCTCGCGATTTTCGCCTACGCCAGCGGCAACGTTGTCATTTCCCACTATCTGGGCATCCCCTATATCGCAGGTGCTGGAGAGCTCGCGATCTTCTGCGCCGCCATTGCCGGCGCGGGGCTGGGATTTCTGTGGTTCAACGCCTATCCGGCGCAGGTGTTCATGGGCGACGTTGGTGCCCTGGCGCTGGGGGCGGCGCTCGGTGTGGTTGCGGTGCTGGTTCGGCAGGAACTGGTGCTGGCAATCATGGGCGGCATCTTCGTGGCCGAAACCTTCTCGGTGGCCCTACAGGTTCTGTACTTCAAGTACAGCGGTGGCAAGCGCATCTTCCGCATGGCGCCGCTGCATCACCACTACGAACTCAAGGGCTGGCCTGAGCCCAAGATCATCGTGCGGTTCTGGATCATCACTTTGATCCTGGTACTGATCGGCCTGGCGTCATTGAAGGTTCGCTGAACATGTCCCCGTCGCGCCCACTTGCCGAGCAGCCCTACCGAGACCAGCGCGTACTGGTCGTCGGCCTTGGCGCGTCCGGCGCGTCGGTGCTGCGGCATCTCAGCGGCGCTGGCGCGCGCCTGACCGCAACGGACTCACGTGCTGCGCCCGCTGGCATCGACAAGCTGCGCAGCCTGTATCCGGCCGTCGATTTTCATCTGGGTGCGCTCAGCGCTCCGGCGCCGCTTTCACAGTTCAAGGTGGCGGTGCTGTCGCCCGGCGTCGCGCCACAGGCCCCGTTCGTACTTGAACTTGCCGCCGCCGGGGTCGAGATCATCGGCGACATCGAACTGTTCGCGCGCGCCGCACGCGCACCTGTCATCGGCATCACCGGCTCCAATGGCAAGTCAACGGTTACCACGCTGGTGGGGGAAATGGCCAAGGCCGCGGGTTGCCGCGTGGCCGTCGGTGGCAACCTTGGGACACCGGCATTAGATCTGCTCGATGATGCGGTCGAACTCTACGTGCTTGAGCTTTCAAGCTTTCAGCTAGAGACCACGCATAGCCTGCGTTGCAGGGCGGCGACCGTTCTGAACCTGTCCCAGGATCATCTGGACCGGCACGCAACGATGGCGCAGTACGCCGCGATCAAGGGCCGCATCTTCGAGCGCTGTGAGGTGGCGGTCGCCAACCGCGATGATGCGACCGCGCTGCAGCTGGCACCGGTGGATGCGTTGACCTTTGGCACCGGAGGTGCGCGGGGGCGTGACTACGGTTTGATCCGGCAGGCCGGCGCTCTTTGGCTGGCACAGGGCGCGACGCCGCTGCTGCCGCTTGATGAACTGCATATCTTTGGCTTGCACAACGCAGCCAATGCGCTGGCTGCACTGGCCTTGGCGCAGGCTGCGGGGATCAGCCACGAGCACGCACTGAATGCATTGCGCGCGTTCGCTGGCCTGCCGCATCGCTGTGAGTTCGTTGCCGAGCTCGCCGGCGTGCAGTACTTCAACGACTCCAAGGGCACCAATGTCGGCTCCACGTTGGCGGCGCTGCTGGGCCTCCCGGCGCCGATCGTCTGGCTGGGCGGAGGGCAGGGCAAAGGCCAGTCCTTCGGAGAGCTGCGCGCGGCGCTGGCTCAGAAGGCGCGCGCTGCCATTCTCTACGGACAGGACGCCGCGTTGATCGAACGCGACGTGCTCGGCGCAGC
>JBFJKG010000033.1:0-10443 GCA_041635075.1 Solimonas sp. | reverse complement strand
TGAACCTGTGTGCCGCGCAGTAGGACTCAGCATATGAAGCTTGGCGGCAGTTCCCGCCCCAGCAACACCCTGAGCGCCTGATTGTGCGGCCTGAAGAATGCTACCAGTTGCTCCCGAACAGCCGAGCTCATACCGCCCCCCCGGTAATCCGACACATTGCTGCGAACCGAGCCGCCCAGGTCATCTCGTGACAGCCTCAGAAAATCAGCAAGTGCCGTTGTTACCGCATGAGGACGTAGCTCTAGATCTTCCTGAAAGAGCACCAGGACCTGATCGCGGGGAAAGCATTGATAGAAGCGGATCAGTTGCTCGGCGTACAGACCGCGCAACAGATAACCCCTTGCATTGGTCAACCAGTCAAGCGCAACAGGGCTCTCGAGTTCCTCGGCTATGGCCTGCTCAAAAGAGCGGGGATCGACCAACGGTGGCGCCCAGCTTTCGTTCAATGTCGGAAACTTGTTGTGATACATGTTCCAGCCCGAGTAGGCACGCTCGATCGGATCGCGCAGTATTGCGACAATCTTCATCTTGGGCTGATAGCGAAATATGCGCTCCGCAGCAAGCGGATGGCATAGATACTCGGGTGACGCCTCAAACGTCCGAGTGGCGGCTCCGATGGAAGCTACGTGAGGAAAGCATTGATGGTACGCGTCGACGTCCCCATATCGTATGAAGCCATCATCGAAGTAATGCAGCTCTTTGCGCTTTGCACCCCGCACTCCGCGAGCTGAAACCAGCATCCGGTGGAGGGCCGTAGTTCCTGCCTTCTGCGCTCCAACGATGAGAAAGCTAGGCCTGCGAATCAGATTCATCTTCACAGCGAGCCGTTTAGCCGCGGAGCGAACCGGCTGCATGTACTTCATTCATGCACCCAAGGCGCGGTGCCTTTTTCGTTCAAGCTGGTGCCGCTCCCCTCGCCAGGATGATGCGCGCCGGCAATGCTTCGAAAGTACGCTGAACGTGCAAGCAGCTCCTCATAGGTGCCACGGTCGACAATACAGCCATCCCGCATCACCAGTATCTGATCACAGGCACTGACCGTTGTGATTCTGTGCGCAACCATCAGTATCGTGATCTGCCCTCTCAGTCGATACACCGCCTGCATGAAGCCTGCTTCAGTCTGACTATCGAGCGCAGACGTTGCCTCATCCAGTATTAGCACCTCCGGCTGATGGTAGAGCGCACGCGCAATGCCCAGGCGCTGACGCTGACCACCGGACAGCAACACGCCTCGCTCGCCGACCGGAGTGTCGAGACCAAGAGGCAGCGACTCCACAAATTCACGCAGTTGCGCCGCCTCGAGGCACGCCCACACCCGCGTCGTATCTACATCCGAAGTGGCCAAACCCAGCGCGATGTTCTCCACCATGCTGCCTTCGGCAATAAATATTGACTGCGGCACGTAGCCGATGTGGCGGCGCCAGTCGGCCAAGCCCTCCGGCATGCGACGACCCGAGACCCTCACCTCTCCCGATGTCGCCTGATACAAGCCCAGAAGCACATCAATCAAGGTGGACTTGCCGCTGCCGCTGAGTCCGACAACGCCCGTGGTACTGCCACGGCTGATATCGAGGTTGATGCCGGCCAGAGCAGGCTGTTTTGCCCCCTGGTATTCAAAACTGAGATCGACAATCTCAATCAGCGGCGACATGGATGGCGGCCCCTGAAGCGTCGCTTCGGTGCTCGACATTTTCGGACCGCCACTCTGCTGGTGAGCCAAATACTGCAGCACCGATTTCACGCTCGCCTGACTCTTGTTCAGCAGCCCCATCACGTTGAGAATGCGATTTACGCTCGGCATCAGCCGAAACGCAGCTGCCGCGTACAAAGCAAGCACTGGCGCCACTGAACTGCCGTCACCGCGAACGATCAAAACCACAGCGACGAGCAGCACACCGGCCACAGTTGCCAGCTCAATCACGTTCTTTGGAATCGCGTCGAGCACACCTAGGCGCACGGTGTTGTCGGAGATCGCCTGCCGTATATGTCTTTGGCGGCTCTTGTAGAACGCCCGGCGTTCCAGCACTACGATTTCACGGAAGCCGGTTACCCCCTCCATCACGTTCTTGTTGAGCTCAGCGTCGACTCTTCGCTTGTGCGCACCGAGCTCGATCAGTCGGCTCCTCGAAAACCTGTAGACCAATACGGCTGGGATACCGACTACCAAAGCCGCGGTCATAAGCGACCAAGGGCTTACCATCAGCACCAGAGCGCCGATAAAGAGAATGCTCAGCGCTTCTGTTATGAACTGCGTCGCCTGCTGTGCGGCATTTCCGCTGTTCTGGACGTCGTTACTGGCCAGCACCAGGTTTTTCGGTGTGCCCCGTTTCTGGAACGTCTGGAAATCCTCATCCAGAATGTTGCTGAAAATCTGTGTCCCAAGATCGTAGCTGACGAAGCTGCCCACCTTGGATTTGACGTACTGTCCGAAGATAGTCAGTGCAACCTTGATGCAGTAAACCGCTATAAAGAATACGGAACCCACGATCGCCAACGCGGCTCGATCATTCAACAACCGCTCAGGCACCAGCGCCACGATGCGGGGAAAATCTGTGAGCGCCTCCGGCTGAACCAACAGCAACACGAACGGCACCACCGCGCCAACGCTGAACGCCTCTGCCAACGCCACAAAGAATGCGACAACCGCCCCCAGCCAGAGCCCACGCCTGGCGCGCGGACTGCAGGCCTTCACCAGCGCTACGACATTGCGTAGGGTCTCGGCGCTGATTGTGCGTTTGCGGCTCACCTTGGAATGTCTCCTACCTGCCAGCTCGCGGTGATTCGCACGAATCAGCATAGGTCTGATCGTCTATGGCCGACGCGAGCAGCCTGCGGTATACCGATAGCGTTTGTCTGATCACCCCTTTGCTGGAGAAGCGTTGCTCGACAATGACCTTCGATGCTCGCCCCCACTGTCTGAGACCATTCGGGTTGGTCGCTACTGTCCTCAGCGCGGCAGCCAATCCGGCTGAATCTCGTGGCGCCACCAGAAGGCCGTTGTCACCAGGTTCGATAACGCCACGGATACCCGCAATGTCGGTACCAATCAGTGGCAGGCCGACTGCGCCCGCCTCTATTAGAAAGCGCGACGTTCCCTCCCTGTAGCTGGGCAATACAGCCACGTCGCACGCGTTCAGCACATCTCGCATGTTGCTCACAAACCCCAAGTACCGGACATACGGTCGCTGCTTCACGGCTTCGACCTCTCGCTCCGACCAAGAAGTCGGATTCGACGGGTAGACCATTCCCGCGAGCCAAAGCTCGAATGGAATCGAACTGGCATACAGTGCATCACACGCAGCGATCAGTTCGTCCAACCCCTTCTCACGAAGGAAACGACCTGCGTACAGAAACCGAACAGGTGAGTGCGGTCGATCGCCGGCGCTTTCGCTCGGATCCGTATCAACCTCGACACCCGAGCCGCGAATGGTAGCGACATGCCCCGCGCGCCGCACCGCCGGGCTGAACTGAGTGCGGTCCTCGTCGTTCTGAAAGATGACGGCGCAGCGCGGACCACGGAACAGATGAGCCGCGACCGATAGGACCACTCTACGCAGGATGGAGGTCCTGAGGCTGCGAGTCGTGAACAGGTGTCCCAGTCCGGTTACGGCATGCACTGACGGAATACCCAAGCGGACAGCGGCGATGCCACCGTAAAGCCAGCACTTGATGGTGAAATGATGGACCACGTCTGGTCGCAGATCACGGTACAGTCGATAGAGATACCGGAGTGCACGCAACTCGGACGCGACGTTATAGGCCCTAGCTACCAGCGGCAATTCATGACAACTGAATCCTGCCAGGCGCAGCTTGTTCAGATATGGGCCCGCTGGCGCTACCAAGTGCACCTCCGCCCCGGAGGCACGCAGTGCCTCGGCAAGATTGAGCCTGAAGTTCCAGAGGTACCAGTCGGTATTCGCGACCAGCACCACTCTGCGCTTGGAAAGAAAGGACTCGCTCATGAAGAGCGCAACGCCTTGAAGGTGGCTAGCGAGAATCCGTGAGCCCCTATCAGCGCCCGAAACCGAGGATCGAGCAGGCAGGCCGTCTCCGCATGACTGATCTCGGATATCCGGGTTAGTCCGCTGGCATCGTTGCTGCCGCGCTCCGCGGGGTGAACCATCAACTCCACCGGAGAAGGCTTACCCGAAAAAGCCGATAGCAGGCTCGAGTAGCGCTGAAGACTAATGTCCTCGGCCCGCTGCGCGACGTCAAAAATGCTGCCGAAGGCGGCGTTGTAGCTCACGTCGATGCGTGAAGCTGTGCGCGCGAGTCGTCGGTTGAGCGTTTCCAGCACCCAGCTCCTTGCCACGCGCCGGGGCGACCTGGTCAAGGCGACTGACACCCACGGCACCCGGACCGGAGCCCGGCAGGCACGGACAACGTTCAGAAACGGCCTCATTACTCCCGGCAAGGTGTGCACATGCTGATGACTGTCGAAGTGACTGGGTTGAACCCCCAACTCGGCGCAACGTCGAAACTGCGCCCGTATCTCCGCCTCGATTTCCACGCCACGAAACTTTCCCAGAACGGCCCGGCGCTCAAAGACACTGCGCTCGTAGAAGCGGCCATCGGCGTCAACCAAACTCGACACGCTTGATGGATCGCTTACGGGAGTCCCGAGTGTAAGGTTTACATGCAGGCCCAGCCCCAGATGTGGACGAGCGCCAGCGAGTGCAACCGCATGCGAAGCTGCTGGCATATTCACCATCAGCGTGGCGCTGCTCACTACCCCAGCGTCATGGCAAGTTACTATCGCGCGATTGGTCGATTCGGCAATACCAAAATCGTCGGCATTGACAATGAGCAGCGGCCCATTGCGCTCCGCAACAGGTGCTCTTTCTGCCGGCCCTAGCGATCGCTCATACACCTGTCGCCATCAGGCCTTCTTTCCGGATTGATAGTCATACTTATAGCCTTGGTAGCTGTACCGGCCATAGTAGCTGTAGCGGCTCGCAGCTTGCTTCCATCCATTGAGCGCAATCCCGCCCACCTTACCCCCCGCTCGTTTGACCTGCTCAACCGCTAGATCAAGCTCGCCCAACTCCGTCACGCCAAACCGCGCGACCATCACGACCGAATGCGCCAGCGGCGCCAGTGCAAGCGCGTCACCAACCGCAAGTACTGGGGCGGTATCAAGGATGACGACATCTGCCATGAGTCGTGCGTATCCCAGCAACTCGCTGAAGCGTTCGGTCATCAACAGCTCAGACGGATTACCCGGGTAGTGCCCGGACGTGATCACGCTCAGCAGCGGATGGGATGTCGAAGCACGTACGATCTTCTCCACGGGCATGGCGGTGTCCGCCACAAACTCAGCCACTCCAGGCCCTCGGGGAAGGCCGAATCGCTGATTGAGTCGCCCCCTGCGCAGATCGCAGTCGATAACGAGAACCTTCTTTCCAGCCTCGGCAAAAAGGACAGCTACGTTGGACGAAATGAAGGTTTTGCCGATTCCCGGTGACGCACCGGAGATCATGAGGACATTGTTCTCGCTGCGCCCAATCAGGAACGACAGTGAAGTTCTCAAACTGCGCATAGCCTCTACCGCGACATCCTGGGGATGCTCCAGCGCAAGCAGACGCGCGCGCGCGCTCGAACCCGCACGCTCGGCTCTGAACAGTCCCTGCTCGGCGATGGACAACGTCACGACAGCGACCACCGGCAGGCCGAGGCGGGCCTCTACTGCACCTGGATCCTTGATTGTGGCGTCCAGCTGACGCCTCACGAGTATCGACAGCCCAGCCACCGCAAGACCAGAAATCAGAAACAGCAGCACCGTACGGATGCGCTCCACTCCTCGCGCCTCATAAGGAGTGGACGCCGGCTCAAGTACGCGCACCTGCCCGGTTGTTCCTGCCTTCAGAATGCGGAATTCCTGAGACTTCGCAAGAAACTCGCTGTAAAGAGTGTCGGATACCTGGAACTCTCGCTGAAGCTTCAGAAACTCCTGCTGCTGGTCCGGAAGACGCGCGATCTCGGCATCCAGCCTCGCGCGCTCGCTCTTGAGTTGCGCCATCTGTCGGTCTAGTGCCTCGACAGCGGGGTGTCGCGGCTCGTAGACCTCGACCAACTCGACTCGGCGAAGCTCGAGTTCAGACATCCGCTTCTCTATATCTACAGAGCCCTCAATCAAACGTTGCGATCCAGCATCCAGAGAAACAGTTCGTTGGCGCACCAGAAAATCATTCACTCGTCCCTGCGCCGCTTCGGCATCGCTCTTGGTCTTTTTCATCTGCTCTTCGATGAAAGACAAAGCCCGCTGGGTTCGCTCAGACTGAAGTTCTATATTGCGGCGGACGTAGGCGTCGGACAGCGTGTCAAGTATGCGCATGACCTTGTTGCGGTCGTTGTCGACCAAACGCACAAGGAGAATGCCGGTACCTCCCTTTTCGACAATGCCCAAACGCTGCTTGAGAGAACGAGCCGCCAATTCCAACGGGACGCGCGAGAGCGCGACCTTCTCGCCGATCGGGAAGTCCCACTGGTGAATCGATACCACTTCCAGACCGCCATCTTCAAACTCTACGGCCAACTGCGAACTGGAAGACACCTCATAACTCTTGCCTTCTACCTCGACGGAGTAGTTGTCCTGATCCACTTTTGTGACATTAATGGTCCGGACGGGCGCAACCAGTACTCGCGGATTCCAGTCGACGCTATACGGTATCGAGGCGAACCGCTCGCGCGTACCAACCATCTCCCGATAGAGCCGGACATAGCGGTCAATCAGACCATCGTCCGCGGGTTCGGCAGCTACTGCGAGACTCAATCTCTGGGCAACCTCCTCCAACAGCGGGCGCGAACGCAGAATCTCGATCTCGGCCAGCGGGGAAAGCGAGTAGTTTCGACTGTCGCTTACCACTGCCATGATCTCTGGCGCAGCGGTGCGCTCAATCTGAATCAGGGTTTCCGACAGGAAGCTGGGCGTCTGCAGTCGAGCTTGAATGAGGCCCAAGCCCAGGGCCACCGAGACGCAGGCGACAATGAACGCCCGATTCTCGATAACGACACCAAGCAATTGCCGCAACAGGGGGGCCTCATGGCTCGAGATCGCCCCCGATCCGGGCGTGTCGGATACCAGATCGTCATTGAAGCTAGGCATGGCTTAACGAACCATTGTTGGGTGAGCAAATAAGGCCGGCATCATAGCGTCCAGTCAGCCTGGGTGTCGGGCAGTACGCCCTTGACGTCACAAACCACATGCTCGGCGCGCGCCCAGGCACGGACCTGCGCGATGTCCATTGCGACAAACGCCCGATGTGCCACAGCTAGGATGATGGCGTCATACACCCCCTGGGAGGGCTCCATCGTCAAATCCAGCGCGTACTCTCGCTTAGCCTCCTCGGCGGACACATACGGATCGTGTACGTCGACGTTGACCTGAAACTCAGCGAGTTCACGTGCGATATCCAGTACACGCGTATTGCGCAGGTCCGGGCAATTTTCCTTGAACGCCAAGCCGAGTATGAGGGCCCGCGCACCGCATACCGGAATACCTTTGCGACTCATCGTCTTGACGACTTGGGTCGCAATGTAGGCGCCCATGCCATCGTTGACCTTGCGCCCCGCCAGTATGACCTCGGGGTGGAAGCCAACGGCCTGCGCTTTGTGCGTCAGATAGTAGGGATCCACGCCGATGCAATGTCCGCCCACCAGGCCCGGTTTGAACGGCAGAAAGTTCCACTTGGTTCCCGCTGCCTCCAGTACCGCTTGTGTATCGATGCCGAGCCGGTTGAAAAGGATCGCCAGCTCGTTGACGAGCGCGATATTCAGGTCTCTCTGCGTGTTCTCGATGACCTTTGCCGCCTCCGCAACCCGGATGCTCGGCGCGCGATGGGTCCCGGCAGTGATGATGCTGGAGTAGAGCCGATCCACCAGGTCAGCCACCTCAGGTGTCGAACCGCTGGTCACCTTTCGAATCGACGGCAGTCGATGTTGCTTGTCACCCGGATTGATACGTTCAGGGCTGTAGCCGGCAAAAAAGTCGGCATTGAACTTCAGTCCCGATACCTGCTCCAGTACCGGAACGCAGTCCTCTTCTGTGCAGCCAGGGTAAACGGTCGACTCATAGATAACGATGTCACCGCGTTTGAGCACGGCACCAATGGTACGGCTGGCGCTCAGCAGCGGGGCCAGATCGGGGCGTTTGTGGTCATCGATCGGCGTAGGCACAGTCACGATGTAGACGTTGCAGCCCGCCAGCACCTTCGGATCGCTGCTGAAACTCAGGTGCTCTGCGCCCCTGAGTTCCGCCGCTTCGACTTCCAGCGTATGGTCCTCGTCGCGCGACAGAGCCTCCACCCGAGAACGGTTGATATCAAAGCCAACCACGGATCGGGACTTTCCAAACTCGACCGCCAGCGGCAGGCCGACGTATCCGAGTCCTACCACTGCGATCCGCAACTTATCCAGGTCAAGAGTAGACATACGCTGAGGCTAAACCTTGTAGAACTCGCGGAACCATTCGACGAAACGCCTGACCCCTGACTCAACGGACGTATCCGGCTGATAGTGGATGTGCCGCTTGAGTAGCGACGTATCAGCAAATGTGTCCGGCACGTCTCCCGCTTGCAACGGCAAAAGGTCGAGAATGGCCTTCTTCCCCACTACCTTTTCAATGGCCTCAATGTAGGCGGACAACTGGATCGGCTTGCTGTTGCCGATATTGAATATTCGCCAAGGGGCATTGCTGCTCGATGGATCCGGAGCGTCACTGTTCCAGTCAGGGTTCGGTTCGGCTATGGCGTCACTTGACCGAATTACACCTTCTGCAATGTCCTCAACGTATGTGAAATCACGGGTGTGCTTTCCGTGGTTGAAGACCTGTATCGGCTTTCCCTCAAGAATGTTCTTGGTGAAAAGGAACAGCGCCATATCCGGCCGGCCCCAGGGCCCATATACCGTAAAGAATCTCAGACCCGTAGTCGGCAGACGAAACAGATGACTGTACGCATGCGCCATCAGTTCATTTGCGCGTTTAGTAGCTGCATAGAACTGCAGCGGATGCACTACCGCCTGACGCTCACTGAAAGGCATATCGGTGCTCGCGCCGTAAACGCTGCTGGTACTCGCGTAGGTCAAATGCGGTGTCTGCGCGTTACGACATGCCTCGATCACATTCACGAACGCATCGATATTGCTGCGCACGTAGGCGCGCGGATTCACCAGCGAGTATCGAACACCCGCTTGCGCGGCAAGATGCACGACCCGGTCAAATTGATGTTCGTCAAAGCAACGGTCAACCGCCGCCTGTTCCGCCAGATCTTCCCGAACCAACGTGAAGCTGGCGCCATGCTCAGCCGCAAACCTGTGCAGCTCCTGCAGCCGCGCCTCTTTTACTGCGGGATCGTAGTAGTCATTGACCACATCAAAGCCGACAACCTGATCTCCGCGCCCCAAAAGCTTCAGACTGGTATGAAAGCCGATGAATCCCGCCGCGCCGGTTACCAATACCTTCATGACCGCACCATTTCCGGCATTGGCGTCCGCTCCCGAGCGGGGTCGGGGAGTTGTTTATGACATGCATTCATGGGCAGTCGAAGAGTAGGAACGTTGAGAAGTAACCGGAGGTTCGTCACGCGCATGATCGCTACGTGCGAGCGGTGACAATCAGGGCTTCAGAGATGCAGATGCGGCGCGCGAAATCGAATCCAGCACCAGAAATCGAGGCGCTCGAAAAGCAACGAGCCTGCGGTAGAAGGTGGTGTACGTCACCGTAAACAGGATCACCAGCAGCATCATCACGGGGGTGCTGCGCCACCAGATCAAGGCGGGCACGACGCACAACAGGGTAAGTGCCCACAAATATACGGAGGCGATCGAATTCCGCAGGATTCGCTGCTCGCCGACGGGATGCGCCCCGTACCTGCGAATGAGTCGCCGCAAAACCAACTGATGCAAATGTAGTGCGTCCGGCTGGCTCACGCCGCGCAGCCCACTCGCAGCTCGTCGCCCGACGCTGAACAGGGTCTCCCATATTGGGTAGATCATCAGCAGCAAGGGGCACCAGGGCGACACCTCCGGGTTGCGCACGACCAGCATCAAGCTCAGCGTTGCGATCAGATAGCCGAGGGTATATGCCCCCGAGTCACCGAGAAAGATGCGGCCGAACGGGAAGTTCCAGGCAAAGAATCCGACCGTAGCTGCTACAGTGATCAGCGAGGTCGCCATGATGAAGGTATCACCGACTTGTCCGGCAATCGCCGCAATCGCGGTCAGTACCAAGACCGCGACGCCGCTCGCCAGGCCGTTGCACCCGTCGACAATATTGGTGGCGTGCGACACCCCACCGACGGCGACCAAGGTCAGCGCCAAAGCGCCGATCGGCGTGGTAGCCAGCCATTCGTCTAGCCAGGGGATAGCCACGCTGATCATGCGGGCGTCCAGCAACCAGAACCCCATGGCCGCAGCCAGCATGGTCACCAGCAGGCGCGTCGTCAC